>JAGOHK010000034.1 GCA_017996175.1 Leptospiraceae bacterium | reverse complement strand
TTTGTCCTTGTTGCGATCGCAGCACGGACACATAACTAAGCGTGAGCCACTGCGAGAGCGGACTAACTCGGATGCTGTCCACTCTCTTGCTCCGAGACTGTTATACTGTTCTTGTCTGACTTTTTTGCTCTAAGAAGGATAACGCATATTACGCGCCACGAACTGATGTGGCACGCAATATGCACCGTGTAGGTAGTCTCGGAGACATGCCCCTCCCATTGCCACCGCACGTCGGCTACGCTTAACGTTATGCGAACATTGACGGTTGCTCAGATAGTATTACATCCCGCCATAGTTCAAGATTTACTTTTACTACTTTAGCAGGACTTATTTTTTTAGGCAAATATTGTCTCGAGGTATCGAACTCAAAAAATCCTAATTTCCCAGCCATAGGAATAAAATCAACTCTCTGAATATTATCTAAGACAAATCCATATCTACCGCAAAACCATTTTGAATCTGATTCAGTAACGACATCTATTAGATTAGCCTTACCTACAATCCCGCCAAGTGTAAAATCTTTTTTTGTCATTCCAAGAATTCTCATTTCAGATTCCGTGTATATGTCAAAAGTTTTCCCCGTATGAATAAAAAACTCACCTCTGAAATTAGTTGACCAATCTCTATTCTCAATATTTTTTTTGCCAGAAATAATTAACTCCGCCCAAGGTTGCTGAATAGATAGACAAGGAATTTTTGGAATAAATTCAAATTCTGAAATCTTAATCCCATTTTGATTAAACCATTCAGACACAATATGTCGATGACATTGATTAGAATCAAGTTCATAACACAATAACGCAAAATCTTTATTATCTGCTATTATTTTTAAATCTTGTAGAACTTTGTAAGGATTCTTTGTTTTTAAAAAATTCCTAAAATCATCCCATGAATAACCTTTCTTAAACATTTGATACGTTGGGGCTAAATCTTTATATTGAATTAAGTTTAAATCTTTAGGCGTAAATAAACTAATTGCTATAGGCAAAATATCATTATCCAATAACTTTTTAGTATTACTATAATAGCTAGTGTAAATATTCATAGTTTTAGTAAACATCCTTTTTTGTATTTGTCAAACATTTTCTTCCCGTAATTCTTGCCCCAGTCTTTTTTTATTACGAACCGTCAACGGTCGCATAACTATGTATATCCGCTACGGACATGAGCCACATCGGACACTGCTCATGCCCTTGCTCTAAGCCTGCTTAAATGTCTAAGTCGAACCTCTTTTTTATTTGTCGAATACGCAAGATTACGCGCTACGAAAAGATGTATCACGAATCTTGCACCGCACTAGGTAGGCTTAGAGTCATCTAAGAAGACGACGGATATACGCCACGTTAGACGGCATTTTAGGTTCGACCACATCTTGAAGAGGAACTGACGCTGGAATATTCAGGTTTAGGTTTCCTCGACCTCGTGTCTCGGAAAGACTTAAAGTTGGGTTTTAAATCCATATTGAAAGTGAAAAAACACAAGAAATGGTCGCCCTGGTTTAGTATTTAAATGGATGGAATTTGAGAAAATTCGAGTTCTAGCTAAAGAAAGTAATATTTGAAGAGACATATTTTTATTGCATAAATACCCCTTTTATAGAAGCATTTACATAAATGGACATAATTGCAAAAATAACTGGAATAGAATACAAAATTCATGTAAAGGAAGAGCTAAAAAAATTTAGTCCTGCGGAATTTAATATTAATGAGTTGCCAGCTAGTTTTATATTAGAAGATAAAAATGTTTCTTTCGCAATTAGTAAATGGGTTTCTCCCAAAAGAACTCGTTCCTATCCTTATGAAAGAGTATACAATACTCTAAGTTCAACGAAGAAAATTACTATTATCCCCATTGTTAAGGATGAAGGATTTGAAGGTGACCGTGATTTCATTCAATGGGACACTGTATCAATGATGAGCCTTTTGGATGTCTATGTAATTCTTGCCTATTATGAAAAAGCGGAAAAACATAAAAGCCGCAAAGATAAAATTACGAATCAGTCTTTCAATAATGATTTCATACTATCTAAAATTAAAGAAATAAAAAATTATCATAGTTCTGCTCTCCATTGGAATATAAATGAACTGAAAATAAATTTATATAATTTGATGGATAAGGTAAAACACTCTTATTCGCAAATCGAAACTAACCTTAAGACAAAATTACATTCTACAAAAGGATTGGATGATTTTCAAAAGCAGATTGAAAAAGATTTAGATTTCTTCATGGACAATTCAAGAAAAAAATCTATGGAAGCTCAATCCAGAGAGATTGAAACAAACCAACCAAAAGAATTTTTAAAAACTTTAACAAAAGCTAAAATTACAATCACAAACTATCTAGGTGGAAAATATTTTCTTACCATTGATGAAATTGAATTGGAAGAAAAAATGTTGTATCTAATCGAATCCAAGCATAGTAAATCTTCCGTTCTTCCAAGTCTCAGTGATATAAAAGATGGATTGTTAAAATTAATTTTACTAAGTAACTTAAAAGATGTAACCGTTGATGGGAAAAAAATAAAGTGTAAACCAATTTTAAATTTAACTTCTTTAAAACTAAAAGGTTCTATCCAATCTGATTCAACTGAATTAGATAAATTTTTTAAAGCCAATGCTTTCAATGAAAGAAATAAAGAACTGATTATGAAAATTTTTCAAGAAGCTAATGAGAATAATTTCCTCGTCCGAATAAAGAGGGCTAAGTAAATGTTAATAAAAAGCCCCTTGAGATACCCCGGCGGAAAAAGTAGAGCCATTGAACTTATTTCTACTCTCGTTCCTGATTTTCAGGAATTCAGAGAGCCCTTCGTCGGAGGAGGTTCTGTTTTTATTTATTTGAAACAAAAATATCCGAATAGAAAATTTTGGATTAATGATTTATATTTTCAACTGTATACTTTTTGGGATATGTGTCAGAAAGATTTAGATGCTGTAGTGAAGCAAATATGGATTTGGCGCAATCAGTTTGAGAATGGAAAAGATTTGCATAAATTTTTAAATGAAAATATTTCGAAGTTTAATTCTGTTGAAATCGCAAGTGCCTTTTTTATTTATAATCGAATTACATTTTCTGGAACAAGTGAGTCCGGTGGATTTTCAGAACAAGCTTTTCATGGAAGATTTACTGAGTCTAGTATTGTAAGACTACAAAATATGAATCGTATTTTAGAAAACTTACGAATTACAAATTTAGATTTCGAAGAAGTTGTAAACGAAAAAGGGAAGAATGTTTTTATATTTTTAGACCCTCCTTATTATTCCGCCACAAAGTCAGCCTTGTATGGAAAAAATGGGAATATGCACAAAAAATTCGACCATATAAGATTTGCGGAAACAATGCGAAATTGTAAACATAAATGGCTTATTACTTATGATGATTGCGAACATATACGAGAACTTTTTCAATTTGCAAATGTCATGTCCTGGAATTTAACTTATGGAATGCGAAATGTAACTGATTCATCTGACCAGAACGGCAAAGAGTTGTTTATCTCTAATTACTTGGAAGAACTTCCATCAATGAAACAGTTGGATTTATTTTCAAGAAAACCCAGTTTTAATTTAAGAAAGTTTTTGCGTTATAGATAAAATATTTTAGTATTGCTCAATGGAGTAAGTAATACACTCGACATCGTGTCGAGGCTGGTTTTAGTAAAGCGTCAGTTGGGGCTTAGTAGTATTACACGAACCTAAAACACCGTCTAACTGCGAGTATCCACTTCGAGAGTGAACTATATCGGAAGCTGTCCACTCTCTCGCTCCAAGCCGGCTAAAATTGTATTAGCCAAACTTTGTAGTATATTTGTTGAACTTACGCAAGTCCAGTGCCTTCGTTCCGGTCACAAAACTTGCAAGAGAATAATGCAAGTTTTGCGCCCTACACTCAGTCACGGGACTTGCTAGTATTAGTACGGCTTGGAGACATGACTTTGAAACTCAAAAGGTGCTACCGCACTTTCGAGTTTCAAAGTCACGTCGGATACTCTTAACGTTAGACGGCATTTTATGTTCGACCACACTCTGAAAAGGAACTGACGCTAGGATATTTAGTATTAGGTTTCCTCGACCTCGTGTCTCGGAAAGACTTTTTATAGGATATAGTTGAGCTAAATTATCGTTTAATAAATTTTAAGGAGAATGTTATGGAAACATTCAAAAAAATAAGTATTAGAGGGATAATCTTGGGATTAAGTTTGTTAGCCGCAGGATTTCTATATTCTGCTGGAAATGAAACAAAGTATTCACAAACGCAACTTCCAGAAGATAAGATAGAGGGCTTTGAATTGAAAACCGTTGCTGATGGAAGAAGGTGCCATTGTGAACTTCTTAGTCCTAATCCCCAAGGACAAATAAAAGTTCCATATTGGGATTTTAAAGATGCTTCGGAATGTAATGCGCAATGTGCGAATAAATGCTTTGCTAACGCAAAAAAACAGAATGGAGATTCAAATTACAAAGGCTGGAGTTGTGAATAAGTATCTTCTGTAAGCATATAAAAAGAGAGATTTTCCTATAATATTTTAATATTTAGGCTATACTGCTATAAGATTATCCTTAATAGTCATTGTAACGCATCAGAATAGCCTATTTTTTAGAATCAATACTGGTCGAATGGACTTAGAAAACTAGATTCCAAATTTCCAATTAGAGCTAAAAAAAATGTTGTCTTTATATTTTGCCGGATTTAGAGTCAATAAAGGAGCCGATTATGATTTCTGTAAAAGGTAAATATGAAAATGGAAGAATTGAATTAAATCAACTTCCTAAAATTCAAAGTAATACAAATGTAATTGTGACTTTTTTAGAAGAGGAAGCAAATATTATATTAGATGAAGATTATTTTTGGGAGTTGATAGACCTGATAGATTGGAATCAAGAAACGGATTCAAAAATACTTTCTCCTCTTCTAGACGGATTAGTGTCATTATCCTCAGAAAATATTTCCAAATTCAAAGAAATACTTTCTGAGAAATTATTTCGCCTAGATACAAAAGAACATGCAAGATATATCGGAGATGATTCTTATACTGAAAAATCCTCATCCTTTTCTCCTGATATATTTTTATTCACCAGAGCATTGGTAGTTGCAAAAGGTAAAGATTTTTATTCCAGAGTTTTATTTAATCCGAAATTAATGCCGAAAAATTCAGATTTTGAGGCAATTCTATATTTGCCTGCCGAGGCTTATAAAATTAAGACCGGCAAAGAAATGAACTATGTACCAAAATATATTCCAGAAACTTTTTCTAATAGTAATGGTTGGGATGGAGATTTCGATTTAAAGAAAATGGTTTTTGGCGAAAAGTAATGGGGTTCCATAAAAATTCGAATGAAAATATGGATGAACATCATCTTTATGAAATCATTGATTCAGAGGATAACACCGTATATAAATATGGGATTTGCGGAAAACCTTTAAATTCCGATGGAACTTCGTCAAGAGCCAATGAGCAGGTAACAGTATTTAATCGTCTAGTTGGATATGTCCAATATTTTGCGAATGTTTTATTACTTGGTATTCCAGGGAGAGCTAAAGCAAAAGAAATTGAAAAAGAATATATTTCTAGATTTGAACAAGAGAATGGGCATAGACCCAGAGGAAATCCGTAATTAGAAAAATTATTGCTTGCGATAAATGATAAATAGACACAAAAAAACTGAGAAAATTAAAATATTGTGAAACGGAGTAAGTATTATACCCGACATCGTGTCGGGACTGGTTCTAGTAAAGCGTCAGTTGAGGCTTATTAGTATTACGCGAACATAAAACACCGTCTAACTGCGAGTATCCACTGCGGTAACGGACTATATCGGAAGCTGTCCGTCACCTTGCTCCAAGCCGGCTTAGTTGTATTAGTCAAACTTTGTAGTATTTTTGTTGAACTTACGCAAGTCCAGTGCCTTCGTTCCGGTCACAAAACTTGCAAGAGAATAATGCAAGTTTTGCGCCCTACACTCAGTCACGGGACTTGCTAGTGGTTGGTCGGCTTGGAGACATGACTTTTAAACTCAAAAGGTGCTACCGCACTTTCGAGTTTCAAAGTCACGTCGGATACTCTTAACGTTAGACGGCATTTTAGGTTCGACCACGCCCTGAAAAGGAACTGACGCTAAGATATTTAGTAATAGGTTTCTTCGACCTCGTGTCTCGGAAAGACTTTTTGCCAATAGAAAGGTTTGATAAAAAATGAAAATGAATAAAGGTAGAAAAAATGAATAATAAATTATTTATTTGTATTTTAATTTTTGGTGGATTACTGCTGATTTCCTCGTGTAAAAGTTATGAACTTAGACCTGAGGCTCAGGATGTGCGGGTATGGATTATGGCTCAAGAATACGATTCATTGTTACAATCCATTCAGAGCAATAGTCAAAATAAGAACTCTGTTTTTTCAAAGTGTAAATTCCTTGGGCAAGCTCCAGAAACCGAGTGGAACACCAATCCCTATAGAAATATCTCGAATAGAGATTTAGAAAATGACATTAAGAATCAAGCTGCTAGAAATGGAGCAAATGTTGTCTTCTGCAATAACTCTACAGTTTGTAAATCTGGTTTAATGTATCATTGCGAAAACATAGAAGCCATCCTTGTAGCACAGAAAGATATTGATGAACGGGAAACTCTGAAGCTTAGAGCGGCGCAAGAAAAGAATTTTACACTAAACCGCATCACTGGATGACTTGTAAAGCAACAGGATACTCACAAGTGCCTCCATCGATTGTACAATCCCTGTTAGAGGATAATTTTAGTCCAAAAGCTTTCGACTCAGACAATGTATGTGCGGACAAGGCTTTCTATTTTACTCAAGTAGGTAGTCAGTTTGGAATTCAATGTAAATGCAAGTTTACTAAGTTGAACCGATAAGGGAGCGATGTTATGGAACTTAAAGATATTTTGCCGATTACTATTTCCGTTATTGCACTTTTTGTCACCTTTCTTACGGTTTTTCTTAGCCTTCGGTCTCAACTAAAACTGCATGTTATGACTGTAATTTTATGCTTGACCCCATTTTTTGGACAACTTTTTGAATAAAATAAGGTGATAAAAAATAGCCGATCATGTTAAAGGAGACTAACATGAGACGAAGAAGAACATACGATGCGGCATTCAGAGCGAGAGTAGCATTAGAAGCGATAAAGAATACGCGAACGCTTGCGGAGATTTCGGGCGAATACAAAGTTCATCCGAATATGATTGTGAAATGGAAGAAAGAGGCAATTAGTAAGTTGCCGTTACTTTTCCAGAAAGCGGATAATACAGGAATAAGCGAAGCTGAGGAAAAGATTGATGAGTTGTATAGAGAAATAGGAAAGTTAAAAGTAGAGTCAGATTATCTTAAAAAAAAACTTTTGAGCTAGAACTATCATCAAGAAAGAGTCTTATTGATATTACCCACGAGACTCTTTCAATAAACCAGCAGTGCAAACTTCTAAGTATCCCCCATTCATCCTTTTATTACGAACAAGCAACCGAAAGTCAATTGAATTTAAAAATCATGAACCTAATCGACAAACAGCATACGCTAGCCCCTGTTCGCTTTGGTCAAATGAAGCTTGTAGAAGAGCTTACAAATACTTTGGGAATCCCAATCAATCGAAAGCGCGTTCAAAGACTAATGCGCCTTATGGGAATTGAAGGCGAATACCAAAAACCAAGGATTACGATTTCTGGTAAAAACCATAAAATATACCCTTATTTATTGAGGGATTACGCTGTCCTGAAACCAAACGAAGTGTGGAGCACTGACATCACCTACATTCCAATGAGGCACGGTTATATGTATCTTACTGCAATCATAGATTGGTATTCGAGATATGTAATTTCATGGGAGTTATCCAATACCCTTGAAACTGACTTTTGTAGTCGAGCATTAAAGAGAGCGTTAAATAAGAATAAGCCGCTTATATTCAATACCGATCAAGGGAGTCAATTCACTAGTAACGACTTTACCAGTATACTGGCTAATCACAATATATCAATCAGTATGGATGGAAAAGGGAGAAGCTTAGATAATATCTTTATTGAACGATTATGGCGAACTTTAAAATATGAAAATATATATCGACATTCTTTTGAAACTGTTCAAGAGCTAATGGATAGTTTGCGCATTTACTTTAATTATTACAACAGAAAAAGAATTCATCAATCACTTAACTATAATACTCCTGCCTTAGTCTATTTTAGTTATTGACAAATCTTTGAGCATATTTTAAAAAGGAAGAACCCAAAAACAAGTAGGAAAAAATCATTCTCTCTTTTCCGTCTGATTTTTTCTGAAAGTTTTATTGGCTAATTTCAATAAATAATTTTAGTATATTAGATCGTGCTAATACACCTTATTTTTGTGAAAAACCTGTCCAGTGTTTGGGGTCAACCCTCGTTCTTGATAATCAAAATGTTACGAACGAAGATAATGATTTAATATTTGAAAACATAGAAGTAAATAAAAATGTAAATTCAGCAACCTTAGATCATATCGTCAATAAGTTATTTGATTCGTTAAACTTACCAGAGGACATGGAAAAATTATTGGAATAAATATTTACTTCGTTTAGTTTAAAACACCTCATTATGAAAGAGATGCAATCCATTGTTGATTTAGGCATTTAAATTGCGAGATAGAATTATGGGAGAAGTTGAATGCAAATTAGCCGCTTCGGTGCTAGAAAGGTAATTATCCTATTTCTACTAACCTCTCACCAGATTGAAGCAACTCTATTGCTTGGATAAGATTAACCAATAATATTTTCTTTAAGTAATCATTAGAAGTATTACCGCAAGTAATCCAAATAATTTTAGGCGGGGAACCAAGCTCATAGAGAAGATTCAAAAAATCATTATCTTTTGTCATAATCACAATGTCTTCTTCCTGTCTGGCTTTTTCAAAAATTTCTATGTCATCAGCATCTCTTAAACCTAAAAATTTGAGCGAATAACTTTCTATTCCAAATGTAGAATTTATCCAAATAGCAAGTGAAGGAGATAGCTGTGCATCGATCCAAATTTTCATGCAGCAAGAACAATGTGATCGATTCTCTTTAAAGCAAAGAGAACACTTGCTTTTACATCATCTTTTTCTAAGTCTGGAAGTTCTTCTAAAATTTGGTCAAAGGTTAGTCCATTTGAAAGCAGTTGAAGAACATCAACTACTCGTATTCTCATTCCTCGAATACAAGGCTTTCCGCCACACTGGTTTGGATTAAAAGTAATGCGTTTCAAGAGTTCTTCCATAGTAATTCCATTTAAATTTATAAAAATAATTCTTGCAAGAACAAAATCCTCACTTCTTGAAATTCCATTCTTTGAAAATCCAATTCTTTGCTTTAAGCTTTTAATTTGTAGAAGAGAATTTATGGGAGATTTTGGATGCAAATTAGCCCCTTCACTAGTAAGATAAATAAGTAATTTTTTATTACACGCCCAACGATGGATTTGCGGAAATTGCTACAGAATAGAATTGACAAGCAACTTTGCAAACCCAACATAAAAAGAATCGTATTGGCTAACTGAGTAAGTATTACACTCGACATCCGTGTCATTATAGATAGAGGCGTTGATTAAGGCTTCTTAGGAGTATGCGCACCTAAAACACCGCATAACAAAGCGTGATCTGCGGCGAGGCAAGAAAAGATTTGCCTCTTGCCCCGAGTCTTCCTAATTGTTGTAGAAGATTTTTTAGGAGAATGTCTTTTTTTCCGTTAGGGTTTAAGAAAGCGGAACGTAGATACTAATGTTATGCTGCTAGTATTTCGTCAAGCGATAAGTAAGCCTTCAAGAACTCTTCGATCATTCCACAAGCATTGACTTTTCGAAAAGTTTTTTCTTGTTCAAGCAAATGAGAACCAGCCCATCTTTTTATCATGTCGTTGCTTTTGCGCCAGCGTTTAACTCGTCTTATCTTGAACTTTGGATGAGCGAATGCGGAATCAATTACATTTGTCGTATAGAATGATTTTCGAAGTTCAGGCGGCATCGATATTCGGTGAAGGGTTAGTATGTCATTAAGACCTTCTTGCAGACTTTCAGAGGCATTGTGGCTAATCTTGCTTAACCATTTTACGATGCTATTCATGCTTGCTTTGCATTCTTCATAACCATTCAAAGAATACGCCTGATGGATTTTTTCTTTAAAGTCAGAATGATATGCTTTATCTAACTTTGCTTCTACATTGCGTATTTTATGAATGAGGCATCTTTGAATATCCGCTCTATCACCAAAATGTTCAATCACACCTTTTCGAAGTGCTTTCGAACCATCAAGCACACAAATGACTTTGTGACTAAACCGTATTTTCCTCTCTGCAATACTTCCAAGTAAATCAGATACTATCTCCGCATTCTCAGTAGAACCCTGCGAAATACCAATAAAATGCTTGCTCCCTTGCTTATCTACTCCTAGAGCAACTACTACCATATCGCCCCCGAAATTTACTCCATCAATAAACAAAGCAAAGAATTCTTTTCCTTCAAACATTTCAACGGCTAGCGCCCGCACGTCTTCTAAGCTGATTTTATTGTCTTGATTTATTGGAACTTCTTTTAAATTGTTCTTCATAGGAACCCCTTTTTGTGAATTTTGTTTGCCAAGACCATTTTCCTGGCGGGGTTCCGCTTTTCAAACTCTAACGATTCTAGAGACTATCTCTTAGCAGACTATTGAAATAGTATCAAACTTGTGGCTAATATTGGTAAGTCGGAACAAAATCCCTTAAACCCAGAAGAATTTTTTATTGAGGAAAATGGTATCCGTAGACCAGCGACTAAAGAGGAATGCAAAGGATTAGAGCGATTAGCCGTATGGACACCAGAAGGAATAAAAAAACGACTCAACGACTACTATGCAGGACGTAATAACTATTATCTTCAGAAAGATGTAAAATCTGTTAATACCAAAAAAGAAAAAGTTGCCTAGAAAAAAAGGAAAACTCCTGTTAGCCGCAAGTGATTAAAGGGGTTGTGTAAAAAGTGGTCACTGAGTGATTTTCGCCGATGGTTCGATACAATTTTCACTCACCATACGGCAGCGAAAATTGTATCGAAGTGACTTATTACACAGTCCCTTTAGCGACTTATAAAATTTAGTTCGTCACTGCATCAGCGTCTAACGTCAATGTAAACCAACCGCCGGCGACGTGTTTATGAGTCCAAACACCGAGTAATACCATTTTTCCATCTTCTTTGTGGAGGAGGCGGAAGTAATCTTTCCAGGGTTGTCTGTCATAAATCATAGTAGCAGTAGGAACACCACGCCACCTAACATCTATCATACTAACGTTTCCCCAGATAGGGAGTGGAAAATAAAAGCTGTTTAACCAACGAACAATTAGAGGATCTCCCACATCTTGTTTTCGGAAACGTTTGCCCCATTTAAAACCGAGAAAACCGAGTGGGCGAACTAGTAACCATTCTGCGACATCTAGAACGGAAGAATTGGTTCTTAGAATTTTACCTTTGTAGGTGTTTCCGATCATATCGTCGTAGGCACTTACTTCGGGTAGTGAGTCATAGAGAAGAACGATATCTGCTTCTTTATAGGCAACATCTTTTTCGGAAACGATGTCTTGTTTTACTTCTGCTAGAGAACGCCCAGAGCCTTCGAGTTTTTGTGACTTGAAGTCCTTTTCATTCCAAACCGAACGACCTGGTTGAAGATGACAAATAATTCCAATTATATAGTTCAATGGAAAGAAAACCCATTGAATCAGGTCGTAAACAATCGCTGGAAAAAAAAGAATCAGCTTACCATTTTTAAATTTCATAAAATCCCCCGTAACTAACAAATTTTCCTTAGCTCTTTTGGGCTAATGTCAGTTCTACAATATAACCTAAGGTTCGTGAAGAGGATAATGAGTCAAATGGAATTCTTTATATTGGTCAAATATCTAGTCGGAAAAAGTTTGCTTTTTTGAAGAGGAAAGTTTTGAATAGACAAATGAATTTCTGTAGATACCTATTTATTCTTGCAGTTATTCTTTTATTGAGTTTCCTCGTAACTACTCAGCATAGTTTGGGATAAAAGGTTTGCCTGTAAAGAGATTTTGAATTGATTCAAGAACCTGTAAATCATTTTTTCTGATTGTGGAGATATAGCTTCTTATACGGCAGAAGTGAGAAGCACCTGTAAAAGTTCTAAAACATCCAGATATTTTCATGCAGAGTTTGAGCATACGAATATCAATTCTCGAAGCAAATGCGCATTACACAGAATATGCTCACAGGTGTATTTAAAATAGGATTTGTAGAAATCATGAACAGATTTGCCTTTAAATGCTGGTAAAATTCCAATATCTTCCATCGCCTTGCTTCCTCGTTTATCATGAAAAGCAAAATGTGTAAGAAGTTTTGTTGAAGCTACTTGAAACCATTTCAGCGTTTTAGCACAACGTCCACCTGACTCGTCGCCAGGGCTGTTATGCATTACTTCAGATTTGATAATAGCTTCTTTGCAGGCAACATCAAACACTTCCAATTTATCATAACCTTCTTTGCTGAAATTTAAAATCGACGCTTCACTTATTTTGAGATTAAATAAATCCTTGCATATATCTGCCGTTCGTTTCAACGGGATTAATTGGTATTTGTTAAAGTATATGATTAGAGATTTAAAACCATTACCGTATTGAATCTTCTTCTTGCAGAAGGCGGGAAATTCTGCTTGCGAATGACTCTTACAATTTTCACACTCTGCGCATTCTGCTTGATATTCAGTCACAAAGGACTTGAAGATAACATCAATTACCTGCCTCTTGAGGATTGTCTTTTTAGTTTTTAAAAGTGAATGATTGCAGTCCTTGCATTTATTTAATCTTAGCCGCAATGAAACGGATTTAGGCAAATCAATATTTTCCGCAAGTTATCTCGGTTTTACTTTACATCCTGCCTGGAGAGGATGCACCGATGTTACACAAACAGAATTTTATGAAAAAATAACAAAAAAGAGAAATGCAGCCGGTCATTCCGGTGACGATTCTATTTTCGATAAAGCAAAAGCAGATATCGCTATAAACAACATGACTGATTTTTTAAAGGAATGGATGGAGATTTCTTTTAAGTGAGAGATAAAATGAACCCTCTTTTCTGAGTTTGTCAGAAGCAAGGCTATCCAAAATATTTTATAGAATTTCTTTGTCAGATAGACCTCTCACGATGCAACAGTTCGAGGTGACAGGAGTAAACCTTAAACAACTTAAGACCCCCGATATCGCTTGGCGGTTGTGTGAGCGAAGTTCCACCCATTTGCTCAGTCGCAAATCCAACGCCTTCGCCAGGGTGGAATATTGGGGGTGACTGCACGAAAACCAAGAATGAACACCCTATCGTATCTCCTATCGGTGTTCATCCGTGGTAATCTTTAAAAATCTTACTCGCTATAACTATCAAGCGGCAAACAAGCACAAACCAGATTTCTATCCCCATACACATTATCCACACGACCAACGACAGGCCAGTATTTGTGTTCACGTAAATAGGGTAGCGGATAAGCGGCTAACTCGCGGGAATAGAGATGATCCCATTTGTCAGACATTACCATTTTCGCAGTGTGAGGAGAATTCTTCAAAGGATTATCAAGTTCATCGAGTTTTTTACTTTCAATGTCTTTGATTTCTTTGTGAATGGCAATCATGGCATCACAGAATTTATCTAGCTCTTCTTTGGACTCACTTTCGGTTGGTTCGATCATGAGAGTTCCCGGAACAGGCCAAGACATAGTAGGCGCGTGGAATCCGAAGTCAATGAGACGTTTTGCGATGTCTTCTACTTCTACTTTTGCAGTAGCCTTGTAGCGTCTAACGTCGATTATGCACTCGTGAGCGACTAAGTCTTTGTTGCCACGATATAAGACTGGGTAGTAAGATTCTAGGCGTTTAGCAATATAATTTGCATTTAGAATCGCCATCTTGGTAGCATAAGTTAAACCTTCTCCACCAAGCATGGCAATGTAAATCCAAGAAATAGTAGTGATACTTGCACTTCCCCAAGGAGCGCTGGTTACGGAATTACTAGAACGCTTGGTTCCATTTTCAACTAACGCATGACCCGGTAAGAATGGAACTAAGTGAGCGGCAACTCCGATTGGTCCAACACCGGGTCCGCCACCACCGTGGGGGATACAGAATGTTTTGTGCAAGTTTAAATGGCATACGTCCGCGCCAATTTCACCTGGACTAGTAAGCCCAACTTGTGCGTTCATGTTTGCTCCGTCCATGTAAACTTGTCCACCGTTGGCATGAATGATTTCGCAGATTTCTTTGATCGTGGCTTCAAATACACCGTGAGTAGAAGGATAGGTAATCATCAAAGCACCGAGTTCGTTTTTGTATTTCTCGGCTTTTTCTTTTAAGTCCGCCACGTCGATGTTTCCGTTCTCGTCGCAAGCAGTTACGATTACTTTAAAACCAGCCATCACAGCAGATGCTGGATTGGTTCCATGTGCAGAAGTAGGAATGAGGCAAACAGTTCTATGCCCCTCACCTTTTGCAAGATGGTAATCTCGAATAGCGAGTAATCCAGCGTATTCGCCTTGAGAGCCTGCATTTGGTTGGAGGGAAATTGCTTTAAATCCAGTGATTTCACAAAGCCATTCTTCTAGTTGAGTAAACATTCCCAGATAACCACGAGTTTGCGCTTCTGGAACAAATGGATGGAGTTTGGAAACTTCAGCCCAAGTAAGAGGAAGCATTTCTGTAGAAGCGTTAAGTTTCATCGTGCAAGAGCCAAGCGGAATCATGGAATGAGTGAGACTCACGTCTCTAGATTCTAGCTTACGAATATAACGAAGGATTTTTGTCTCGGTGTGATAGGTGTTAAAAACTGGATGAGTCAAGTATTTACTGCTCCTAACGAGTGTGCTTTGGAAGTTATAAGAAACAGTATCCGCCGCAATATTTACATTAACCGCAACTCCTTTGTTGAAAATCGAAAGTAGGGTCAAAATATCTTCTTTGCTCACAGTTTCATCTAAAGAAATACAGATAGAATTTTCCTCATAACGAAGATTTACATTTTTGGATTCAGCGATTGAACGAATTTCAGATTGTTTGCCCTTATCCGCAGCAATGGAAATTGTATCAAAGTAATTTGCGTTATTGATTTTAAAACCCAGAGACTCAATTCCTTTAGCGAGAATGGAAGTGAGTAAGTGAATACGAGTAGCAATATGTTTTAAACCTTCCGGTCCGTGATAAACTGCATACATAGAAGAGATAACGGCTAACAATACTTGTGCGGTGCAGATATTACTGGTAGCTTTGTCTCGACGAATGTGTTGCTCTCTAGTTTGAAGCGACAAACGCATAGCAGGCGCACCTTGGGAATCTTTAGAAACACCAATGAGTCGCCCAGGTAAACTGCGTTTGAATTCTTCCTTAGTTGCCATGTATCCCGCATGAGGACCACCAAATCCAAGGGGCAAACCAAACCTTTGCGTTGAGCCAACAGCGACATCCGCACCAAATTCACCAGGAGCTTTAAGAAGGGTAAGAGAAAGCAAGTCCGCCGCGACTACTACCAATACTCCGCTTGCATGGGCTTGTTTCACAAAATCTTCATAGTCATACACACTTCCGTTAGTCGCAGGGTATTGCACAAGAGCGGCAAAGTAGGATTTGTCTGCCTTAAAGGTTTTAAAATCACCGACTACCACATTGATTCCAACTGGAATCGCACGAGTTCTCACTACGTCAATCGTCTGCGGATGGCATTCATCGGAAATAAAAATTGT
This sequence comes from Leptospiraceae bacterium, assembly GCA_017996175.1. Lineage (GTDB taxonomy): Bacteria > Spirochaetota > Leptospiria > Leptospirales > Leptospiraceae > UBA2033. The sequence goes on along the minus strand of JAGOHK010000034.1, from coordinate 26,846 downwards.
ATCCCCGTTATCCTCACCCTTCACCGCATGACAAAGAGTAACCGCTTCCGCCGCTGCAGTCGATTCATCTAACAAAGAAGCATTGGCAATCTCAAGTCCGGTCATGTCGATAATCATGGTTTGGAAATTTAACAACGCTTCCAAGCGACCCTGTGCGATCTCCGCCTGATAGGGAGTATACGCTGTATACCAACCCGGATTTTCTAAAATATTTCTTTGAATCACAGCCGGCACAATACAATCATTAAATCCGGTTCCGATATAAGTTTTAAAAAGTTTATTTTGCGAAAGGATTTTTTTTAATTCTAACAAAACCTCAAACTCACTCTTAGGCTCTGTCACACGAATCGGATTTTTCAAACGAATGTTTTTGGGAACAGCCACGTCAATCATTTCGTCTAACGTATTGTATCCGAGCGCGTTTAGCATGTCTGCCACTTCGCTAACGTTCGATCCCACATGACGTTTCAAAAACGTATCGGCAGGTTCTAAGGGATTTAATTTTTTAGGGGAGAGAGTGGGGCTTGTAGTTGTCATTTTCCGTCCTTATTTAGCTTGTGCTCTTTTGAAAAATGTTTTGGGCGATTCGCTCTTCGGAATTTTCCATTCACCTCACTTTTTCGTGGGTAAAAACTACATTTCAAATTACCTCAGAGGCGACCGCGCTTTCCGCTCCAATTCCGACTTTTTTAAAATACAAAGAGTCTTTATTGAATTCACGGAATTTCCGCTACAATCGCTATCGCTACGAGTAGCCGAGCCTTCAGCTAATTAGTTTCCATAAATTCACAAAAAGGCAGGCTGTCAAACTAGTTTGGTTGGATAGTTTTTGCCAAATTCTTTGGCTTTTTCGGTAAATTGCTATACTCGGACGTGGTAACTTCGTGCAAAGTCCTGAAAAATCCGCTCGAACGACCAGGAAACCCGTAGTCGTAATTTATTTTTTGTAGGAACTGCAAAATTTAATCCTGACTCGTATAGAGTTTCGCTAAATCCGGAGAGGTCTAGCTCGAACAAAAAGGTAAACACCCAACAGCGAGATTTCCCAAAGGCTAGAGCCAGTTCTCCAAGTTCTACCCAATCCGCGTTATAGGGACGAAAAGACACACGCTGTAAATCAAGCCCTTCATCTTGGTATTCAGTCTTAATTTTCCTTGGACGGGGTAACATTCCAGAATGAGTAAGAGTCCGGTGCATTTTGAGCAAATTTCGCAGGTAAACTGCCATTTGCTTTCCATGTTCCTTCTTTTTTAGCTTCAGAGCTTCGATGAAACGAGCCGGCACAAGAAGGGTGGAAACAGATTTATCTCGTTTTCGTAGTTCGTCTATTTTAAAAGTTTTAGAATTTTGAAATACTACCATACTAATACTAGGTCAAAAAACTTTCACTTTGTGCGGTTAAATGGAAACTTTTTTCTAAAAATTAATTTTTTATTCCGAATCTTTTCTCGAGGTTAATGCATTTCTCCCAAACGGATTTTCTACCTCCGGGTATATGCGCGTAAACCGTGCATTCGCATTCTCTCCATTCACTTCCTGTAAAGTTACGAATTGTGGAAGCTGTAGGTTTGCAGTCTGTATATTTTAAATCTAATTTTTCTTTTATTTCTCCTACTAATGCAAACAGTGCCGGGTTTATCGGATAGTCAGTTACGCAAGCAGCAAGTTCAACAATCGATATCCTTGCCTTAGAAAAATCTTCGGGATTTTTTAAACAGCCAAAACAACCGCACATATTACAATTAGCAATTCCACTTCTATAAACTATATAAGCGGATAAATCAATTTTAACATATGATGTTGCTCTATCAATACAAGTAACTTCCATCCTGGTTTTGTTTTTTTTATCAATAGCTTTTTCAGAGGCGCGCCCTGTGCTTTTCATATAAAAATATTCAAACGGTTTACTCTGCGGATTATCAGGACTACCCGCCCAACCGTTCGAGGGTTCTTCTCTAGGCATAGGTTTTTCTTTCGCACATTCTAAAAGTAAAATTACAAATAAAAAAATCATGCATTGTAAAAATCTGGTTCGAATTAAATTTTGATTTTTCATAAACCATCTCTCTGTTGTATTTCGAATTTCATTGAATACCATATAATTGTCATTTGATATTTTCTAACATGAATTCTACGTAAGAATTTTTATTATATACCGTACACCAAAAGTAATTTCCCATTTTAAAAAAAGCTCGGTATTCCCAATAGATTTTTGAGCATTTTGTCATGACTCAAGGACAGACGCTGGTGCTATTGAGTTTAATGCCTAGAAACCGCATTTCTCTGCGACTCTGTACCTCCATGGCAATGCATCCTAACAGTCACAACGATATCCCTTAAATCCGAAAAAATGCCCGCGATAGCGATGCGAGCGCTTGGTCTTGCTCTGGGATGCAAGCCTGAAGCGAGCATCCCAGAGCAAGACGGAACCAGCGAACAGCGCGGTCGGTGTAATTCGGGTAGCGGTTGAATACTTTCAACCTTATTTCGAGATGCCCGAATCGCCCAAATATGCTTGTCAAACTAGAACGATTCTTCCGATACTGTAACTAATGGAATCGAGTTTTAAACCAAAACCTATATTAAATAGGAATGAGCTAAAGCAAATCAAACAATCTAGGACGCGGGTTGAGGGAAAAAAAGTTATCACAGACGATGTGCGAAAGCTTAAATCCTTGAAAGTCACACCCGACCTAGCCCCAGATGAGCAAATCAATTATTACAAAGAGCCTATTTGGATTGAATATTATATTCCGAAAGAATCTCGATTTGCCCTCGAAACCAAATATCTATACATTCTCTTAATTCCCCCTACTCCTAGACCTAAGATAGATGAAATTTTAATACAAGCCCAAAAAGAAGATAAATTTATAAATCTGCTTGAATTATCTCAAGCTAAGAAACCTTATTCAGAGGTGATTGCAAAAGCTTATCGTAATAGCACTTCTATTTTAGAAACGATTTCAGATAATTTAGAGCAGTATGAGGAGTCCAAAAACGCCGAATTTCTAAAAATTCCTGTTTATTTAACGGAAACTCTTATGTTAGCCGAGCCAACTCTTGCAACTTTGGAAGTCTTAGGTGAGTATTCTGTTCACAACCTTATATGGCTCATTAAAAGATTGAATCGAGGAGGAATTACATTTTCTCTGGAAGATAGGACTATTTCGCTTTTGATTAAGAGACGAAATGAGTTTTTCGAGGATAAAGATTACCCGATAGATGATGATTTTGAGCTTTTGTCCGCTCTTTTTTTTGAGCAAGCCTACCCGCATCGAGGTGCTGAAGAGCTGAATGCGCAAGATTTTCTACTGGACTGAAACGGTAATTTTTTTCCAATTTAATAATTCTTTGGTTGATTTTTATTCTGGCTATGTAATAATCTGCCTCTGTCTTTTACCCTAAAGACTTTTGGAGAAATAAATGCAATTTTTTCATTCAATCTATGATGCAATATACTTTAACTACCTTTCTTTCGGTACCTTAGTCGCTTTCATTTTTACAATTCTCCTTGGAATTTATCTTGTCACTCTCCCCGGAAAATCTAAGAGCACACTACACTTGGGACTTGGATTTTTTTTAATGGGTCTATTCAATTTGTCGTACGTTTTTGCGGCTATGCTATATTTGCCGAGCGCTGCTTTTCATAGATGGGGAACTGTTGGTTTTATTCTTCCGGCAATTCTACATTTGACGCAGTGGTTATTTTATTTTCCAGAAGAAACTCATCGAAGAGCAAGAAAAATGTTCCTTTATGGTCAGTGGGTCGTTTCGATTGTAACTACTTTTGCTTTTATCTATGTAAGTTTACATTCTGGGGTTAAATTTCATTTTACCGGTCATTATTGGGATTTCAATGCCGAAGCAATTAGTAAAATCGTTGCAATTGTAATTCTCTCCTTTATTGGATTACATACTGGAGTAGGAATTTGGAAAACAATTATTACCAAAACTCCTGATAGATGGGCATCCTTACAAGTTACAATCGCGATTTTAATTGCATCTTTAGTCCCTGCCATTATGAATGCACAGAGTAGAGATGGAATTTTAGATCGAGGAACATTTTTAACTTACTTTGTATTATTTACCGTATTTGGATTTTTCTTTGTTGTAATTGTCTTCATTAACGAAACCAAAGATAGAACAACTTTCATGGCTAAGATTGTTGGGGTAACAATGGTTACCTTCTTACTCTTAATGCAAGGTATGAGTTTTGTTACCATGAAAGACAGAGAAGAGGAATATGATAATATCCGTGTTGAGAATCTACATCGCTTTCTAGAAGGTGGCGCACGTCATCCTGACATTCAATATGTATTAGAATTGAGTCAAGAAAAACCAGAAATAGGAAAAATTGATTATGATGAAGGAGATAATCTTGATTTACCGCTTATACGAGAAGATTTTTTAAATAGTATTGTCTATGAAGAAATAAGCGAACTACCAGTCGAAAACTTCCGAGGAAATCTTGGAACTTTACTTTCCTCTACACACGAAGAATTTGGTGGCTATAAAAATTCTATTTTAGAGTATTTGGATGCGCAAAAGGATTTAACAAACGAACAACTCAAAGCCGGAATTTTCGGACATCTGGAAAAATTAAATAAGGTAGCCTTTATTGCTAGCACGAAAATTGCCACTTTCACAGATAAAGAATTTTGCTCTGAAACAGTTAAATATCTGAATAAAACAAAAGAAATACATCATTTCAAAGATATTATTTTTGTTCATTTTCAAGATTGCAATTGGAATAGAACCTACCTCGAGCCAGATAGATTAAAAAAAGAACTGTATAAGTATCTACGCTTTTTAAAACCAGCCTTAACTCGACACTACAGGAAAAGTTTAAACGACGACAAACACTATGTAGCCTACATTCGCTACAATCCAACTAAAAAAAGTGTTACAGAGGTTGGATTTTCTTATCTTGGTTATAGAAAATATATGCACCCGGCAGCAAAGTCGCAAATATTTATTCTTTTTATCGTCCTAATTATTATATTAGCCGCTTATCCGCTCTTTTTCAAGGGAAGTTTAATTAATCCACTCATGAGTCTCCTTCGTGGGGTAGCAAAAGTAAATGCAGGTAACTTAGATGTAGTCGTTGGTGTGAAAGTGCAGGATGAGATTGGTTTTCTTTCTCAGTCATTTAACTCTATGGTGGATTCTATTAAACAAGCTAGAAAAGAATTACAGGATTACGCGGATAACCTAGAAGAAAAAGTAAAAGAAAGAACGAAAGAAGTACAAGAAAAAATGGAAGAAGTACAAAAATTAAAAGTCCAACAGGACGGGGATTACTTTCTAACTTCTCTTTTGGCTAAACCTCTTTTCTTTAACGCCAACAAATCAAAATTAGTCACAACCGATTTTATCATTCATCAGAAAAAGAAATTTGAATTCAGAAATAAGACAGCAGACTTAGGTGGAGATATTTGTATCACTGGAAATTTAAAATTTGGAACACCTGACAATTTCAGACGTTACACACTAGCAATGAATGGTGATGCTATGGGTAAATCTATGCAAGGTGCTGGAGGATCTCTTGTTATGGGTGTTGTGATGAATTCTATTATGGCAAGATCTGCTGCGAATAAAAGAATTTTAGAACTTTCCCCTACTCAGTGGCTAACTGATGTATACCACGAGGTAAATTCAGTATTTAAGTCCTTTAACGGAACAATGGTATTATCCGCTACAGTAGTAATGATAGATGATGAAAACGGGGAGATGTTATATTGGAACGCAGAACATCCTTTTACGATACTATATCGAGATGAAAAAGCAAATTTTATAGAAGATGGTTTGAAACTCAGGAAACTCGGACTTGACTCAGAATATGAATTTGAAGTTTTTAAATTTCAATTAGTCCCTGGGGATATAATAATATTAGCCTCTGACGGAAGAGATGATATTGATTTAACTCCAAATGAACCCGTAAGAACAATTAACGATGATGAAAATATGATTTTATCTATAGTGGATGAAGCAAAGTGCTCTATTAGTGAAATTGAAAGAATTTTACATACTAAGGGTGATCTGACAGATGATCTATCAATTTTAAGAATTGATTATAAAATGAATGTAACAGAAGAAACACAAAGTTCTGAATCAATTTTACCTTCTTTTGAAGATAAAGAAATTAGCAATCAAATCAATGTGAATGAAATTTACTTACAAAGTAAAAAACTTTACCAAACGGGAGATATTGAAAAAGCAATCGACCTTTTGGCAAATGCTTATGCCGTTGAACAAAACAACCAAAAGTTGAATAAACTTTTGGGTTTACTAAGTTTAAAGGGAAAAGACTACGACACTGCTGTAAAAGTTTTAAGTCAATACCTAAGCCAAGATCCCGATACGGATGAGATATGGTATTACCTTTCAATAGCTCAGAAAAAAATGGGAAACTATCTTTCTTCTTTAGAGGCAGCCAGAAAAGTCTATGAATTACAACCGAATAATATCAATAATCTAGTCAATCTTTCCGATTTATACCGTCTCAATGGAAATTATGTAGAAGCAAAAGTATTTTCAGAAAAAGTAATTTCTCTTGACTCTGAAAATAAAAATGCGAAAAAACTACTAAATGTTTTGAGTAATATGCAAAACTAATTTTCATAAAGGGATTTTATAAATGGAATTAAACTGGTTAAACTTCTCTTATCATTCCGTTGGAGTATTTGCTGCCTATATTATAGTATTTATGCTGACTATCTTCTTATTCACAAAGAAGGATAAAACAGCACCCACTTGGTGGTTAGCAAGCATGTTTCTGGGATACAGCTTTATGCTCCTAGGTTATGTCTTTGCTTATTCCATTTCTGCTCCCTGGGGCGCCTATCACAGATTTCTAACAATGTGTGCTCTTTTTGGAAATGCTGGGATGATAGGATTCGTTTATTATTTCCCGCGCCTCGATAGACCTAAAGAGGCAAAGATTGTTATACCTCTATCCATTGCTGTAATCGTATTAGCCTATATAGAGTTTATATTTACAGGCTCTAAAATGGAAAAAATCTATAATTTTGCATCTCATGTTTACACGTTTGATTATGGAGCCAAACACGCTGTTATCCTCCTACTCACCCAGATTTTACCTTTATCTGTTATGATTCGAAAAACAATTCGATATTCTGAATACGATGGTTTTTTTACAAAATGGATAGTAAAACCAAAAAGTATTCTCGGTTACCCTATGTTTTTGTTTTCTAGGTTTATTGTTGGGTGGATAAAGTTTATTAACCCCAAGGGAAAAGATGCTCATGCCAGTAAAAGTTTTACAAAGGCGATTTCCATTTTTCTTGTAATTGCAGTTGCAAACGTTTTAAATAAAGCTGGTGTTATCAATTATGATTTATATGCATCCATTTACGCAAATGTAACTCTCATTCTTATATTTTATTTTTTTATTACCTATATCAATAATTCACCAGAGCCAACTACTTTCATGGTAAAATTGGTTGGTGTTAGCCTCGTGACAGTTTTACTAGTTCTAGGTTATGTGGGCAACTTAACATTATCCTTAAGTGAAGAAGATTATGACAACCAGAGACGGGCTCAGATCAATGGTTCTAAACATTCTATTTTGGAAAGAAAATTTGACGACCTTCCAGAGGAGATCGAATACATTATTCTCAAACCAGCGAATGCAGATATTTTTGACAATAGTTACACTGTGGAATTTATTAAAAAGTTAGATATTCTGAATCCAGAAACAATTAATCGAGGTGCAGAGACATTTAAAAAAATTACTTTAAATGAAACACTCACCAAACTTATGAAAGAAACGAAACGAGACCCGAAAAAAGATACTCCTACTGAGGAGGAATGGGACGAGGCATTAAACAGATTCAAAAAAGAAAGACAATATGCAAACTTAGTAAAAGACAATGAACGAAACCTAAATCGCCTTTACCGCGATGCAGGTGAACTCTATACACATTTTGATTTTTTCCATGAAAATGTAAAGTATGAAGTTGGTTTTTCATACAATGAATACAGGCATCATACTCATAGAAATGCAGTCCGGCTAATGTACATTATCTTCTTTACTACTTTGATTATCTTAATTGTATTTCCTCAATTTTTTAAATCTAGTTTGGTAAAACCATTAAACGATTTACTCGGTGGTGTTAAAAAAGTAAACGATGGAGATTTAGAGATTCAAGTTCCAATTAAAGTACAAGATGAGATTGGATACTTGGCAGGCTCATTTAACTCGATGGTATCTTCCATTAAACAGGCTCGTAGAGAATTACAAGATTATGCCGACAACTTGGAAGAAAAGGTAAAAGAGCGAACCAAAGAAGTACAAGAGAAAATGGAAGAAGTACAAAAACTAAAAGTCCAACAAGATGGGGACTACTTCCTAACGTCTCTCTTGGCAAAGCCTCTTTTCTTTAATGCGAATAAATCAAAAGTAGTTCCTACTGAATTTGTAATTCATCAAAAAAAGAAATTCGAATTTAGAAATAAAGCTGCTGATTTAGGTGGCGATATTTGTATCACTGGAAATTTAAAATTAGGAAAACCGGATAATTTCAAAGTTTATACCATGGCAATGAATGGTGATGCTATGGGAAAATCCATGCAAGGTGCGGGTGGTTCTCTTGTCATGGGAGTTGTAATCAATGCAATCATGTCTAGATCAGCTTCTAATAAAAAAGTTTTAGATACTACACCTGAGCAGTGGCTAACAGATCTTTACTACGAAGTAGATGCTGTATTCAAATCGTTCAACGGAACAATGGTAATATCCGCAACTATGTTGTTAATTGAAGAAGAATCAGGTGATATGTATTACTTTAATGCAGAGCATCCTGCAACTATTTTGTATCGAGATGCTTGTGCTAGTTTTATAGAAGAGGAATTGCTCCTTCGAAAATTTGGACAGGAATCTGAGTTTCCTTTTAAAGTTTATAAATTTAAACTAATGCCAGGAGATGTGATTATACTTGGTTCCGATGGAAGGGATGATATTGATTTAACACCAAACGAACCAGTTAGAACGATTAACGAAGACGAAACTGCTATTCTAGGAATCGTAGAAGAGGCTAAGGGCAACATTATTGAAATCGAAAGTATGCTTAAAAATCGGGGAGCGATTACGGATGATTTGTCTTTCCTTCGAGTTGAATATCAACCACAGGAGGCAACCGGAACCAATGAGTCGAATCCTGAAAAAACTATCACAGATACAATTGAAGAACAAGAACTTGAAATTAAGGAAGATGCTGATTTACAAATAGATATTACAGAAGTCTACCAACAAAGTAAACGCCTTTACCAAGAAGGGCAAGTAAACAAGGCACTAGAAGTTTTAATGAACGCTTATTCAGTCGAGCAGAATAACCAGAAGTTAAATAAACTTCTGGGGTTAATTAGCTTTAAAGGTAAGGACTATGTTACAGCAATAGATGTGCTTAGTCGTTATTTACAGATGGATCCTGACACAGAGGAAATGTGGTATTATCTTTCTCTTTCTCAAAAGAAAATGGGCAACTACCTCGCCTCTCTAGAAGCTTCTAGAAAAGTCTATGAATTACATCCTGAGAATATCAACAACTTGATTAACTTATCAGATCTATATCGCCTAACGGGTCATTTTGCTGAAGCAAGAGAATACTCTGAGAAAGTTTTAGCTGTAGATCCGAATAATCAAAATGCAAAGAAAATTCTCACATTTTTAGGGAATGTATAAAGTTTGTTAATTGATAAAGACTGTGGAATTCACCTTGAAATAGTTGATTCCACAAATACATACTGTAAAAAAAAAGAAGTGCCGACGGGTTACTTTGTATTAGCCAAAGAACAAACTGCTGGTCGAGGCAGGAATAGTCGTAAATGGATTTCGCAAGGGGAAGAAAAATTTTTTTTCTCCGCAAAATTCTCTCTACCTAATATTCATTTTTCAATTCCTTTACTTTCTCTTTTTATTGGCAGTGCAGTGTTAAAAACTTTACTCAAACATTTCCCTGATTTACAGACTGATTTGAAACTCAAGTGGCCTAATGACATTTACCTCAAAAATAAAAAAGTCTCTGGGGTTTTGATTGAATCCGAATACATTGATTCGACTTCCATTTTTATTGCCGGAATTGGAATTAATCTTTTTGGAAAGGAAAAAATTGTAGAGAGCGAATACTTGAGCGAAACCGCACTTGGAAAAGAATTTAAAACTAATTTAATTTATACATTGATTGAATTTATCAATGAAATCGAATTTATATTATCGAATTCAGAATCTACCCAAAAAGAGTTAAATTGGATTTATGAGAATTCGTATCTTAGAAATAAAAAAGTTGAGTCCATACAAAATGGAGAAAAATTCTCTGGTAATGTCGTTGGGTATGATAGAAATGGTTTTTTAATTGTTAAAAAGGAAGATGAAAATCTGGTAATAGTGTTGGATACTAGTCCTGATTTTAAGGTAATTTGAATGGCGAAAGATATGTTACTCGTAATTGATGTCGGAAATACGAATACAGTTTTTGGAGTATTTTACAATGGAGAAGAGGAACCAAAGTTCCATAAAAGAACTGTTACTAGGCGAGATAGAACCTCCGATGAATTGGGCGTTTTTCTAAAAGGTTTTTTCAAAGAAGAAAATATTGACTCGAATAATATTAGCCATGCAATTTATTCCAGTGTAGTTCCCGGGTTTAATCCTATTGTTTCCAGAATGTTAGAAGATTGGTTTAAAGTTGATCCTATCAATGTAACGGTTAATACGAAGTTGCCGTTTACAATCACTTATCCCCGTCCATTTGAAATTGGAGCCGATAGACTTGTGAATGCAGCAGCAGTAGTCAAAATGTATGGCGGAAAAAAAATCATCATAGATATGGGTACTGCCACAACGTTTTGCGTACTCAATGAAAAAAATGAATACATCGGTGGATTAATTGCACCTGGACTCAAAATTGCAATGGACTCTCTGATTCGAAATACAGCACAGCTTCCGCCTATCGTATTTCAAACTCCCAAAAAAGTTTTAGGTGATTCAACTATTGAATCTTTACAATCTGGATTTTATTACGGTTGGGTTGGACTCCTGGAAGGAATTATTAAAGAAGTAAAACGAGAATATGGCGAAGACTACAGAGTCATTGGTACGGGTGGACTAATCACAACTATCCACAATTCTAGAAAAGGTTTACTTGATACAGTTGATCCTTTGCTGACACTAAAAGGACTTAAAATTATATTTGAAATGAATAGATAATAGAAAATCCATTAGAGCGTATATAGAAAACTGTTAATGGAGTTGAAAATTTGAATCATTCGGCTGGCAGACAACGTGAAAGGGTGATATGGAAATATTAAATCAATTTAGATATATACTAGTTTGTAGTATTTTTCTCTCTCTACTAAATTCACTGTATGCAACTGAATCCTTAAAATTGGTAGAGACAAACGAACGTTATCCGGTAGGATTATTTTTAGAGATACTAGAAGGTAAATCGGCGAGTCTTACTATTGAGGATATAGATAAACCAGAAATGGAAGACAAATGGATTAGAAGTAAAAAGGAGATCGTTTGCTTTTTAAAGAAAGAGAAGTCGCCTAAGGAAATATTTCTTTCCAAATTGATTTACCAGACACAATTTATTTTAAAGGAGATGAATTACATTTCTATTCCGTGTTTAAAAATTTAATTCAAAACGGAATTGATGCTCTGCTAGATGATTCAAATACGAATAAGACAAACGAATATTAAAGATAAAAGGGAATTGGAAGGATGATTCCAATTATTCTTTATCTATTATTGATAACGGAATTGGAATCCCACAAGAAAATCTGAATCGGATTTACAATCCATTTTTCTCAACTAAGCCTGAATCTGGTACAGGGCTTGGACTTGGGGTTGTAAATAAAATAGTGAATTTATACAATGGTAAAATAACAGTCGAAAGTGAATACAAAAAAGGAACTAAGTTTACTGTTACATTTCCTTCCCAACAGGAAATGAGCTGAAAACAAAAAATACTTCAAGGAAAATTTTATGCAAGCGTTTCAAGAAATCAATGCTCTTTTTAAAGTAGAATCACTAGTTCCCACGACTGCTCAGTCTGGTAAAAAGATTTTAATAATCGATGACAATCGGGATATTCAAAATTCATTGGTAGAGATTCTTAAATCGGACTATGAGCTGATTTCATGTTATACTTGGAGTGATGTCGAAAAAAATTTTTCTCCCGATATTGACTTGGCTCTTTTGGATATAAAAATGCCTGACTTTGATGGGATAACAATATTTAGCCGCTTAAAAGAAAAAATGCCAAATTGTAAAATTATTTTTAATTCCGCTTACCCTGGTGATGATATAGAAGCTAAAAAAATTGAAAGGTTAGCGCATAATGGATATTTAACCAAAGGTAATTACAATATCGTAGAGTTAAGAGAATATATCAAAAAGGCAATGGAATCATAAAATTACCATGAGCTTTCATGAATTTGATTCAATTTTAAAAGAAGAGTTAGTAACTAACAAAAAAATAATAGAAAAACCGTTCATCTTGATTATTGAAGATGATGCTTATTTACGCGAAGCTCTTCAATTTTATTTTCAAAGCAAATACAATATTATAGTTTGTGGAGACGGTCAATCTGGTATTGATAGCGCCACTCCAGAAACACATGTAGTTCTTCTAGATATAAGAATGCAGGGCAAAAATGGATTTGAAACATTTTTTGAATTAAAGAGTAAATTTCCCCAGCTTCCAATCATTTTCCATTCCGCTTACCAAGATTTGAAAGATCCTTTCGAAATTATCAATGAATACCGTCCTTTTGCTTATATTACAAAAGGAGAAGGCTTTAATAAATTAGCAATCGTTGTAGAAAGTGCAGTGGAATATTATTCTCAGATTTATCAAAATAAGTTATTACTAGAAGAACTAAAAGCGTTAAACGAAACACTTGAAGCGAAGGTGAGCGATAGAACAATTAAGCTTGAATCTGCAAAGGCAGAAATTGAAAATCTCCTAAAACAGGAATTAAAAGCAAAAGAGACAGCACTTGAACTTGCTGAATCAAGGAAACGTCTTTCTATAGTCGGACAAACTGCAATGGGAATTGTTCATGATTTAAAAAATCCGATTTCCACAATTAAGGCATACGCAGAATTAGCCAACGATGATCAAATTTCTAGAATCAAAAGACAAGAATATCTGGAATTAATTAGTAGAGAAATTGAAAGACTAAATAATCTAGCATACGAAATATTGGATTTTTCCAAAAGCAAAATCAAATTAGATCTTTCTGAAGTGAGTATAAAAGAATTGCTAAATGAATTTTCTAATTTTGTAAAAATTGATTTTGAATATTCAAATATATCACTTAGTTTTCATGCTGAAAATAACCTAGTTGCAGTACTCGATAAAGAAAGAATTCGGAGAGTATTGATTAACCTAGCTAATAATGCAAGAGAAGCGATGCAAGAGGCAAAAAATAATTATTTCTTTTCAATAAAAGCATACAAGGAAAATGATTATTTAGTTTTTGCTTTAGAGGATAATGGCGTAGGTTTACCTTATACAATCGAAGAAAAAATATTCGAAGCCTTTGCTACAGAAGGAAAATCACAAGGAACAGGACTTGGACTCTATATTTGTAAAATGATAGTAGAAGCGCATAATGGTGAATTGACCTATATTACAGAGAGAGGCAAAGGTACAACTTTTTTTGTACGAATTCCCATACAAACATAATCGTAACTATTTAAGAAGGCTTCTGTAGAGTAGCCTGCATTGTAGTTTCTTTGTTCTAAGCACGACGCATTTTTACATCTACCTCAAGCGATTGTCTACCTGAGCCTTTAAAAGTTCCACGAACCGGTGACACATCATGAAAATCACGACCAACTGCAACACGCATATGTTTCTCTGAAGAAATCATATTATTTGTTGGGTCAACGCCAAACCATGAGTATTCGGGAATGTATACGTCTAACCATGCATGACTTTGTTCTGCTCCGACCATTTCTTGAGCCTTAGAATTCGGATCATAGCTTTCTATATATCCACTAACGTATCTTGCTGCAACTCCTACACTTCTTAGCGCCGCAATCATAGTATGCGCAAAATCCTGACAAACACCCATTCGCTTTTGTAGAACTTCATCTATCGGAGTATTGATAGTCGTCGAGCCTGATTTATATTTAAACTCTCTAGTAAATATATTGTTTAAGTCCATAATTGCTTCTGCTAAATTTCTATCGGGATCTAAAATTTTTTTCGCAAAGTTCCTAACTTCTTTTGTAATAGGAACAAAAGAGGAAGTATTAATAAAATCATAAAATTCCAGTTGGTAACGATCAAACCAATGACTTGCATCTCTAATTTTCATCATCGACTTTAATGGATCATGCGATGGGGCAAATAGCGTTACATCGCTCTTAGAAATAATTTCTAAATTACTATGTCTGAATGGAACCGAAAATTCATGAACTAGGTTTCCAAAATAATCCCTATGTGAATAAGTTGGAACATCAGGAATGATTTCTAACCAATGTGCATTTATGCTCTGGCAGAGAGTTTCAAGGGGAGAAATTTTAACTTGCGAATAAGATTCAGAAGCCTCGTAGTCATAAGAATACTTTGTTTTGTGAATGATTGTGTATCTTTGTGTCATTGTTGTACCGTAAAAGGCGTAGAGGAAGAAATATTACTATACCTATCCATTATTTTGTTACCTAGGAGTTCAACTCCTGCTTTTAAGTGAGCTGCCCAGTAACCGGGCTTTACTTCGTCTTTTGAATATAAAAAATGTTCTTGTTTTTTGATGTATTTTTGACTGCCTTGCGACTTACTAAGATTATCCTTTAAATCAAAAGAAAAAGCTCGACTAATTAAAATATCACAAATATATTCGGGTGTCTCTTCCTCAGGCATAGTCATTACAGAATCATTTCCAATTGCATTTAAGATAGTTTTTATTTTATCCAAAGAATTTACTAAAGAGTTATTAAAGCCTTTGTCCGTAATCATCATTTTATAAGCCAAATAAGGATCGAATATGGACTGATAATGCCATTGATAAGCCTCATACGAGTTTAGAATTTTTAAGATTACAATGATGAATGGTTGCAAATTCGGAATCTCTTTTTCGCTCTGAGTAGCCTTCACCAAAAATTGAATTGTAGATTTGATAACGGTTACAATATAGCTACAGTGCTCAATATATCTTCCAAGCTGTATAAATTGTAAAATATCCTGCCGTGAAAAAGTATCTAGAGACGCGCCATAAAAAGATTGTGAGTAGTGGACAACACCGACTAGCCACTCAGATAAATCATCTACGCTGATATTTTGATTATTACTTTTTTCGCTACCGGGTAATTCAGATAAATACTCTAAAAGCTTTTTTAGAGACACCCACATATCATTAGAAAGATAGTTTTGAATTTCACGGGCATTGTTCATCGCATAATTCATATTAGACCGTAGAGAATACGGATTTTTACTATCGGCTACTGCGTGTTTGAAGAAACTAACGTGCCATGGCTCTGTAGATTTAAAAAGTTTTTTTACGGGAGATCCTGTTAGGCGAGAGAGAGTTTTAATTAAACTAGTGTAAGAAGGATCATCACTCCCAAGCAGAATATCAATTTCAGAGGAATAAGCGACTTGAAGAACATTAGCAGTAGTAAATCCTCGGTTGATATAACGACCTAACCAAAAAAGACTTTCAGCAACACGGCTTAGAATAAGACTTTTAGAAATACGATTTGGATACAAAACTTCATTTCGCTTACGGATAATTTCACTTTTCCCCATGATCCAAGTGTCTTTACTTCCACCACCCATTGCATTACAAACCATGAGAGATGATTCTTCTTTCGAAACGCGAGTCAATGCACAATTACTTAGATAAAAAGAATGACCTAGAAAAGTATAAAAACGAGTCTCCACATAGCGCTCTTTAAATCCTCCATCCGGAGTAAATACTTTTGATTTAGAAAGAGGAATTAATTCTTGAGCAATAAACTCATAGGGATTTTTTAAGACTCGCTGTTTCATTTCTTCAATCTGTGACTTTGAAGATTCACATCCTATTAAAATTCCAGCTCCACCTGTTCCCTGCTTTGGTTTTATTACATATTTATCAATATTTGTAAAAACGTATTGAACATACTTTTCCTCATTCAATAAAGAACTCGGTACTGTAGTTATAATAGGTTCTTCTGAAAGGTAAAATTTAATAATGTCATCGCTAAAGGGAAGTAAACATTTAGAGCTTGCTACCCCACTTCCGATTGCATTGGCTACTGTGACGTTGCCGTAACGCACACAGGAAAAAAGTCCCGGTACTCCAAGAACACTATCTTGATAAAAACTTACAGGGTCAATGTAATAATCCTGAATCCTTCTATAAATAACGTCTACTCGTGATAAGCCGTAAACAGTTTTCATAAATACATGATTGTCTTTTACAATTAAGTCTTTCGGTAAAACAAGCGGTATCCCCATTTTACTAGCTAATAATTCGTGTTCGCTGTAAGCCTCATTGTAAATACCTGGAGACAGCAAAACAACCATTGGGTTATTGTCTTGTTTAGGAGCACACTCTTTTAGGATGCTGAGCATAACAGGCGTTGTATCCCAAATTTGTTTAATAGAAGATTTTTCAAAAAGATTCGGAAATTGTTGACGCAAAATCTGGCGATTGGTCATGGCATAACTAATTCCGCTAGGAATAGTAACGTTATCATCCATGATTTGAAAATTGCCTTCTGAAGTTCTAGCAATATCAAAAGCTCCAATATGCAAATAAATATCATGGGGAACTTTTACTGCATGGCAATCTCTTAGATAATTCGGATCTCCCAGAATAATCTCTTTTGGAATAATTTTTTCTTTGAGTATTTTTCTGTCTGAGTATATATCCAATAAAAATTTATTTAGAGCGAGTAATCGTTGTTTAACCCCCTTTTCAACAATGTGAAATTCTGATTCGTTTACTACATGTGGAATTAAATCTAAATACCAAGGGCGTTCAATGTAATGTCCTTTTCTGCTTTCTCCAAAGGTAATTCCTTGCTCTTTTAAAATAAATTCTATTTTTTTATTGATTGATTTTAGTCTATCAACACTTTGAGACTCAAGCATGGGAAGGATTTCAGAATATTCAGGTCTGTATTTAGAAGTTGAATCTTTTAGATTCACTTCGTTAAATGACTCTTTCATCGTTTGATTCAGAGAGAAATGATTAGATTGTTCAATATTTGTTTGTAGATTCATTGTTTGCCAATTTATTTAATAGTAATTGGATTATGATTGAGAGTATTCGTTCTTCCAAGAGTGTAAGATTGAGAAATCGCCTCAAAAATATAATACTTAGCAAGACTAATAGACTCAATTAAATTCAGACCTTTCGCCAAATTAGAAGTAATCGCAGCCGAATATGTACAACCCGTCCCATGAGGATTAAACTCCTGCACAAATTTTGAACTAAGCGGATACTGAGTTTTACCGTCAAAAAAAATGTCCGTTGCGAATTCAGAGTTCTGTAAGTGACCACCTTTGAGTAATACTGGAACACCAAAAGCTTCGTATAACTTTTTTACACCGGTCTCCATTTCTTTTTCAGAAGAAATTTTTTCTCCGATTAAAATAGATGCTTCATCTAAATTAGGAGTAAACAATGTAGAAATCGGTATTAGTTTTTTTTTCATAGCGTCTATCGCATCGTCCTTTAAAAGTTTTGCGCCACTACTCGCTACCATAACTGGATCTACTACCAGTTTATATTTTTTATCTTTAAGTAAGTG
This sequence comes from Leptospiraceae bacterium, assembly GCA_017996175.1. Taxonomy (GTDB): domain Bacteria; phylum Spirochaetota; class Leptospiria; order Leptospirales; family Leptospiraceae; genus UBA2033. Next base: position 9,070 of record JAGOHK010000034.1, on the reverse strand, counting down.
ATGAACGGTATCTATAATTTCTTTTGAAAAAAGCATTCCAGTTTTAATAGCGGCTACTGGGAAGTAGTCCACAACAGCAGAAATTTGTTTTTCTACTAAGTCGGTTGGAACTTCTAAAATCCCACTGACACCTGCTGGATTTTGTGCAGTGAGGCAAGTGATTACCGATGTTCCAAAAACAGAATGAGTTAGAAATGTTTTTAAATCAGCTTGAATACCGGCACCACCACCGGAATCGGAACCTGCTATAGTTAATGCAATTGGATAATCTGTCATTTTTTTGGAAACCAACCCTGACTGGTGAAGTTAATTTGTCCTACAATATTAAATACAATCCCTTCTTGTTCAAGCAGTTTTCTTTGCAGGTTGGCTCGAATGGTGTCTCCTTTGAAACTAATTTCTCCTTTTGCATTGATTACTCTCTGCCAAGGGACAAAATCGGATTCACTTTTTTTTAAAGCATTGAGTGCATATCCAACAGCCCTCGCTGCCCTAGGGGAACCCAAGAGGTTAGCAATTTCTCCATAAGTAGTAACCTTACCCTTTGGGATTTTTTTTACAACTTCGTAGACTTTTGTATAAAAAGAAATTTTATCAGGTGTAGTTTTTTTCTTTGCCATCGGATTAAGTCATGCAATTTACAAACCAATCGGAATTTTGGAAGCTTTTTTTACTGGAGAAATATATTTAATGGAAACGCATATACCAAATAGTTAGAGATTTTTAATCGATCCTTCACAAAAATCAACTAAAATCTCTCTGGAAATTGCGATAATTCTTCGGTGGGAAATAAAATCAGGAAAAATAGAAATGATCGAGAAAACAATTTACCCAAATCACAAGCTGTCTAGCAAAATATGAGTGCAATATTCCAATCCTTTTTGTCAGGTAAGGAAACTACGCCCTAGACAAACTGCTTCAAAAACCTTAAATTCCCCGAATGAATATATCGAATATCATTTATCGCATAACACATCATGACTAGTCGGTCAAGACCAAGACCAAAATTTGGGCGTTGCTCGTTTTCTATTCGTAGCTAAACCAAACGTGATTTTGTTTTCCTTTCTCGGCTAATGCGCCGGGCTCTCATTCTGGTCAAGTTTTTTCAAAAAGATAAAAAGACGTGACCCCATTCGATCCCTAACGCGGTGGAGTTGTCAGATTTTTCTTTTCATAAGGTTAACCCTTATTATCCTTTTTTCAAAAGTTACACTTTTGAGATTCTCTTTACTTCCTCTTTCCAGAGTGGGATTATTTTTATTTCCGCTTTCCCAGCGAGGGGGATCTTTACTGTTACCTTTTTTTGGTTTTGTGTAAGTGGCAAAAAAAGGTAACGCCAAAAAAACCCAAAACCCGCAGCTCAGGCTTTTTCGCTTTAACACTTCGCAATGCTCCATTAAGATCTTTGCGGAGTTCTAGCTTTTTACTTCATACGAATACTAACAAGTAACCCCTTCCCTGAAGCTCTCAGCTTAAAAGCAGGAAACACAAAAACTCGATTAGGGAAGGGGCTTCTCTGTAAAAGTAAAACAAGAAATACAAAATTGGGGTTAGGTCACAACACCAACAAAGCCATCTTCTCTTCCAACATTTCATTATTCAAAAAAGTTCCCTCTCGTAAAACCTTATCTTCATTATCCTCACCCTTTAAATAAAAAACGTCTACCAGATAACGGTCGTATTTGTCTGAACCGTGAGTTTTGATTATTAAAAAATTACAATCCTTCAAACGAGACTCTACAAACTTCTTTGATGCGTTTCCCCGATTCGTCCCAAGCTCAGGAGCATCTAATCCTCGTAATCTCAATCTCTGCTCGATGAAGATAGAAAATCCCAAATCAATATTGACAAGCAAAGTATCCCCGTCAATGACTCTCTCCAAGTAAGCTTTGTAGGTATACAACTCTTTTGCGCTAGTTACTGGCTCAAAGTAATACGAACTCCCTTTCTTTCTTGTTTCGATCACTGAACCAACTTTGAGTTTATTCAAATCTCCGCCGTTTATAGATTTTAGCGAATAATCATCATTTACCTTTAAACGAATTGAGAAACCCAAGTCCAGATTTGGAACAGACTGTTCCAAATCTGACGAAAATTTTTGTAAAGTGCGGTATAGATACAACCGCATCAATGGTCGTTTCAGCCTTTCAGGAATTGATTCATTTTTACTTTCAGAGTTAGATTTTCTAGATTTGTCGGATAAAGCTTGTTTAACTCGTTTTTGCAATTCTAACTGTGACAAGCCCTCTCGAATGGCAAGACTTTCCAACTTCAATCTAATACTAAAATCATCAACAAGTAAAAGCTCTCGATAATGACTCCAAGATAACTGAGTTTTTACTTCTTTTAATTTATATAATTGATAAAACTTTCGCATGTACCGCAAGTTCCGATCTGAAAAACCTTTTCCAAATTTTCGATTCAAATCCTTTGACAATTGCTTTAGCACCATATCCCCATAAGCCGCTCTTTCTTGTTTGTCTTGCTCGACTTCAACAATTCGTTCGCCAATCTTCCAGTGTGCAAATAGATTTGTCTTATTCCAATTTCCATCGCCTTCTATCTGTGCGTTTTCATAAATTTGCGAGATGTCTTTTAGAATAGAATTGTAAGTAGGGGTAGTGATACCGTCGGAGTTTCTTTGCATATTGTTTTACTTTAAAACTATTTATACCAATTGCCAAAAGTAAATTCATTTTTAACACTAGATAACCTACTTTTGGCAATTGGGATTACCCCTTTCAAATAAAATAGTAGAACTTATTTATGAGGAGTGGTATATAAATATAAAAATGTCAAAACAAAAAAGCTGTAGTTTTCCATTTTAACTATTGAATTTAATCGACTGATTAGAATAGTGATTTCTATATACAGCTTGTCATATATCGATTTCATTACTTTTTACAATAGGGCATTATGAAACAACTTGAACATATAGAATCAATAGAAAAAGACCTGTGGGAATCGGCAGATACGCTTCGTAGTAATAGCAATTTTGCGAGTAACGAATATTTCCTACCAATCATGGGATTTATTTTTTTAAGACATGCCTACAGTCGGTTTTTAAAAGTGAAAACAGAGGTAGAACAGAATTTGCCGACAAGAGGCGGAAAGATTCGTCCTCTAACGAAGGAAGATTTTTCTGGAAGAGGCGCATTATTTTTAAGAGAAGAATCTCAATTTCCCTATTTGATAAATTCTACTAAGGGAAAAATTGCCGAACGAATTGTAACAGCAATGGATTTAATTGAAAAAGATCATCCTGAACTTTTAGAAGGTGTTCTGCCAAAAGAAGAATATAGAAAATTAGACGAAGACTTACTTGATAGAATTTTAAAGAATTTTAATAATTCAGCACTCGATAAAACGGATGGTGATGTATTCGGCAGAATTTATGAATACTTTTTAGCACAATTTGCAAATCTATCGGCGCACGATAACGGAGAATTTCTTACCCCACAAAGTATTGTGCAAATGATTGTATATGTAATTGAACCAGATCATGGAGTTGTGTTTGATCCTGCGAATGGAACTGCGGGTATGTTTGTGCAGAGTGCTCATTTTGTAGAACAAAAAAAGAAAGACCCTAATCGTGTCTTAACTTTCAAAGGACAAGAAAAAAATCCAACGACAATCCGATTAGCCAAAATGAACTTAGCCGTTCATGGATTAGAAGGCTCCATCTTACAAGGAATTACTTATTACGATGATAGGCATGAGTTATTAGGCAAAGCCGATTTTGTGATGGCAAATCCTCCGTTCAATGTAGATGAAATCGATGCAGACAAAATTAAAGATGATCCAAGACTTCCCTTTGGGCTACCCGGTGTTAACCAAAAGAAAAAAGTATCGAATGGAAATTATATTTGGATTTCTTATTTTTACAGTTATCTAAAAGAAAAAGGCAGAGCAGGATTCGTAATGTCTTCGCAAGCGTCTAGTTCTGGACGAATGGCTAAGGAAGATTTGCCTGATAAGAAGAAAGATTCGAAGTCGAAAGAAGTAGATAAATTCAATTCCACAGATGAGGCTACTATCCGTAAACTGCTCATCGAGACAGGTCATGTAGATGTGATGATATCGATACGCGCCAATTTCTTTTATACTCGCTCTGTACCCTGTGAGCTTTGGTTTTTTGATAAGGGGAAACCAAAAGAAAGACAGGACAAAGTCTTGATGATAGATGCACGGAATGTTTACAGAAAAGTCACGCGCAAGATAAATGACTTTAGCCCCGAGCAATTAAAAAATCTTTCTAGCATAGTATGGCTTTATCGCGGAGAGGAAGATAGATTCTTAGACCTCGTAAATTCTTACCAAGAAAAAGCTATTGAAGGAAAAGAGGCATTAACCACATCTAAAGAAAATTTTGAAAAGAAATACAAAGAGGTTTACGCTTTATTGCAAAAATTTTGCAAAGACGAAAAGATAAAATTAGAAGAACTAGAATTATGTAAACCTGTAACAGAATTGAACAAAACTTTTTTTGAAGATATAAATTCTATTTCTATAAAATTAAAGAAATTAGAAAATGCTAAAAAACAAACGATCTCGCATCTAAATAAGCTCCAAGAAGAACTAAATCCAATTTCCAAAAGCTGTGAAGACTTAGCCAAAGATTCAGATTTATTTCTAAAATCATTGCTTAAACTAACAGACTCTCTTAAAGAAAAAAGTATTTCCGATAAAAAAGAATCTTTCCCAAACAAAGAAATAAACAAACTCACAAAAGAGCTAGAAGAATCACGCTCTGAGGTTTCCGGTGTTCTACATGAGATTCGTTATTTCATTCGCCAGTCCGAGTGGCTACTCGTTCGTTTCCCCGAAGGCAAATTACAGGACGTAGAGGGATTAGTAAAATTAGTCAGCCGAAAAGACTTAAAGGATAATGACTATAGCCTCACACCAGGACGCTATGTAGGTGTTGCACCCGAAGAGGAAGAAGATTATGACTTCACAGAAAAGCTAACCGAAATTCATATTGAACTAGCAGATTTAAACAAAGAAGCAACAAGCCTGGCAAAACAAATCCAAAAGAATTTTGAGGAGTTGTTGTGAGAAAATTACTTAAAAATACCTTACGATACATTTATTTTGGTTGATTTATTTTGTATTGTATAGTCAAATATTAAGTAAGGGGTTAGAAATGGAAACTTTGTTTGCTGAGAATATTTTTCGTTTAAGAATTTCAAATAAAATGACTCAAACTGATGTAGCAAACCAGTTAGAGATGACCCGACCTAACTATATAAAATTAGAAAAAGGAGAATCTCAACCAAAGGATGCTACGGTTCAAAAAATCGCGCGATTATATAAATTAAATCCAGAGAATTTATTTTCTACTACTCCAAAATTTGCATCCCTTCGGTTCAGATTGAAATCAATTAAAACGCAGAGACAATTTAATCAGAGAGAGTCAACCATACAACTTTTTTCCAATGACCTTTCTGAATATACCAAGCTCGAAGAAATTCTAAAACAACCGACCAAGTATAAACCGTTCGGAAGGAAAATAAAAACTCCGAAAGAGACTGCCTATATTTTAAGAAAAGAATTAGGACTAGAAGAAACCGAACCAATTCACGATATTTGTGGACTACTTCAAAAAATAGGGATAAGATTGATTTTACTCAACTCCCCTTTGAAAGAATTTTTTGGATTATCCGTAAAACTTTCAGAAGATAGTATTGCAATCGGTTTAAACAAGGATGAAAGAATATCCATTGAAAGAAAAATCTTTACCATTGCACATGAACTAGGACATATTTTACTGCACTCCAATTCATTCCTACCGGAAGAAAAATTAGAAATTGATAAAGAAGAAAAAGAAGCAGATGAGTTCGCCTCTCATTTTTTACTACCCGAAAAGGGATTTTGGAAGGAGTGGCATAAAAGAGAAGGTCTTTCTTTTATACAAAAAGTATTACAGATTAAAAGAATTTTTAAAGTCAGTTACAAAACTGTATTAGTTAGATTAAACGAACAATTCAATAAATCTAAGGGATTAAATCCTTTTGTCATTTTCAATAAAAATTATAAAAAACCGTTATCCGCTCACGAAGAGCCTGAGGGGCTAACGGAATACGACTTTGCAGAAGAGAATTTTCCTAGATTAGTTAGAGAGGCATTTTTAAAAGAGGAAATTAGTTTTTCAAAAGCTGCCGAGCTTCTAAAGATACCAATTTCTGAAATGAGAGAACTAGCTAACAGTTGGTATATGGATTAAGTATCTGAATGAAAAATGAGTTACTAGTGTCCGATGCCAATATACTAATTGATTTTTATCTAGCTAATTCTAGTTTAATAAAAATTCTTTGTGATGAATTTTTATTAAAAATACCAAAAGTTATAATGGATGAGATTGAACAATTTACTTATGCTGAAGCTCTTGCCTTTGGAATTGAAATTATTGATAGCGAAAATACGGTAGATTCAGCCGCAATATCGGAGCCCAAAAAATTATCTTTTCAAGACAAAGCGTGCGCAAATCTTTCAAAACAATTAAAGGCATCTTGTTTGACGAATGATAAAGTTTTAAAAACTTATCTAGATAAACAAGGAATCAAAACCTATTGGGGGTTAGAAATGCTTTTACTATTAACCTCCAAAAAATCTTTGAGTAAAGAGAAAACGATTGAAATCGCAAAGCAAATATTTCTTACTAATTATTGGTATTCTTTAGAAATTCAAAATAGTTTTTGGGAGAAATTACAATTACTATGAGCACAAAACTACAATTAGCCAACGAACATGATTAAAAAAACTAGCAAGGAGTAAAAACAATGAGTGATTTAAAAAAATCAAATCTTTACATTAAAATTGCTGAACTTTTACAGACTGCTAGACAAAGTGTTGTTAAGAATATTAACCACACAATGGTTCTCACCTACTGGGAAATTGGTCGAATGATTGTAGAAGAAGAACAACAAGGAAAGGAAAGAGCAGAATATGGGAAGCAAGTTTTAAAAGAATTATCAACCAAGCTTACGAAGGAATTTGGAAAGGGGTTTTCTGTTGATAACTTACAGAATATGCGTCTTTTTTATCATGCTTATCCAAAATACGAGAAGTCGTCTCGTACTTTTACTCTATCGTGGTCTCATTGTTTGAAACTCCTTCGCATTCAAGATATACAAGAAAGAAATTTTTATGAAATAGAGGCGGCAAAAAAATACTTGCCAAGCTTATCTTACACTATAGGATAAAGCTATTATGCAAAATGCTTATATTTTAACAGGTAGTCTCAAAACTCCGACGATGATTGAATTGGATGAATCGTTATCTCTAGCAATGCAAAAAGTAAGAGTTATTGTGGAGCCAATCCAAGCGGTTAGAACAAAACAATCATTACTATTGACTCTAAATAAAATCCAAGCTAAGCAAGAAAAAAGAAATTATATTTCTCCCATGAAAGAAGAAGTGGATTCATATATTACTAGATTAAGAGACGACTGGAATTAAATGCTTTTACAGACGTAAAGATATTGTGTTTAACTTCAGAAGAATAGGATAACAGTAACTAACCTCTGTGTTCTCCGTGTGCTCTGTGAGAAACAATCTTAGTCTCACAGAGAGCACAGAGTTCACGGAGGGGTGGATTATATATGGAAGAAAATGAAATTTCAGAACAATTAATAGGTCTATGTATAAAAATTCATAAAGAACTTGGTGTTGGATTGTTAGAATCAATTTATGAAGAAGCTCTTTCCTATGAATTGAACAAGCATGATATAAGTTTCAAAAGACAAGTTGAAATTCCTGTGATGTATGATGGCGCACAATTAGGAATTGGTTTTAGAGCAGATTTAATTCTTGATGACAAAGTAATAGTCGAACTTAAATCTGTTGAGAAAATTGCTCCTATCCATAAAAAACAATTGCTTACATACTTAAAGCTATCCGGAATTCAATTAGGCTTATTGATAAATTTTAATGAAATACTTTTAAAAGATGGAATCACCAGAATAAAAAACTAAACTCTGTGTTCTCCGTGTGCTCTGTGAGAAAAAGAATGGGTTCTCACAGAGAGCACAGAGTTCACGGAGGGGCTAAAGGATAACTTATGAAAAAATGGAAAGAAGGTTGAAGAAATTATGAATGGTGAATTTTGAATTAAAAGATGAAGAAACCTCTGTGTTCTCCGTGTGCTCTGTGAGAAAAAGAATGGGTTCTCACAGAGAGCACAGAGTTCACGGAGGGGGCTAAAGGATAACTTATGAAAAAATGGAAAGAAGTTGAAGAAATTATGAATGGTGAATTTTGAATTAGGAATGAAAAGATGAAAAAATGGAAAGAAGAATCTTTAGAACAGGTAAATCTAGAAATAATTGACGGAGATAGAGGGGATAACTATCCTAAGTCACACGAATTTACGAAAGAAGGTTATTGCCTTTTTTTAAATACTTCAAATATAAAGAATGATTCCTTTAATCTATCAGATATAAACTTCATAGATGAAAAGAAAGATTCCATGTTGAGAAAAGGAAAGTTACAAAGGAATGATATTGTAATTACAACTCGCGGCACAATAGGAAGCATCGCTTATTACCATGACAGTATTCCTTACGATCAAATTAGAATTAATTCTGGTATGGTTATAATTCGTTCTCAAAGTAACGTAGATTCGAAATATTTGTATCTTGCGTTTAGATCTAACTATTTTAAAGAGCAATGTTTTAAAAGATCATCTGGTTCAGCACAACCGCAACTTCCGATTAAAGATTTAAAAACAATCAAAATCCCACTCCCACCACTTCCCACCCAACAACGAATAGCCGCAATTCTTTCCTCTTACGATGACCTAATCGAAAACAACCGCCGCCGCATAACGTTATTAGAAGACTCCGCACGGCTCCTTTACAAAGAATGGTTCGTCAAGTTCCAATTCCCCGGTCACGAAAAAGTAAAGGTAAAGAACGGTTTGCCGGTGGGGTGGGAGAGGAGGAAGATTGGAGATATTGCCGAAACTGTAGGTGGAGGAACTCCATCAACTGTTGTTCCTGAATACTGGAATGAAGGAAATATTACTTGGTTTGTTCCTAAGGATTTAACAAATAATGGCTGTTTGCCT
>JAGOHK010000033.1 GCA_017996175.1 Leptospiraceae bacterium | reverse complement strand
CTACATGACTTTGTAAAGCTCCGCCGCCCGAACAAGTCGCACGCAAATGACCACCAGTTGCCAATCGTATTTTAGATAATACAACTGCATCTAGTAAGAGGTACGGAAGAAAGGTGAGGATAACAACGATTATAGATTTTACTGCGAGTAATAGCGATTTGCCAATGCTCCTTCCTTCTAAATCCAATTGATGTCCTTGCAAAAATCTTACCCCAGCATGAAAATGTTTAGAGAAAAAATAAGCAGTATCAAAAATCATCTTTCGGGCAGGAGGAGTTTGTTTGGGATCATTCAAACGATTGTAAATCCCAAGGTAAATGCTTTCCCAGAGCCTGGGAGCTGAACCCATGAAAGTTGGTTTTGCTTTTCCAAAGTCATCTCGCATATCACGCACATTTGTAAAATAGGTTGCACTGCCTACTTGAATCGCAACATACATAAATCCTCTTTCAAAAATATGCCAAACAGGAAGTATGGATAAGAATCTATCACTCGGTCCACTTTCCATCAAGGGGGCAACATCGATTATCTGGTGGATCATATTAGAATGCATAAGCATTACACCTTTTGGTTGACCTGTTGTTCCTGACGTATAAATCACAGTAAATAAATCATCCGGTTTGATTTCCGAAATTCTTGCATCTACTTTTTTAGCTCCGCCTTCTCTGAGTTTTTTTCCTTTCTCTATTAAATCAGATAGTTTTAAAATTCCAGATTCGCCCTTAGCCTTTGGATCCATAAGGATTAATGTTTTAACAGAAGTCTTTGATTTTATTTTGTTGAATTTTTCTAAGACCTTATCATTTTCGATAAATAAAATTTTAGCTTCTGAATGATTTAAAATATACTCCAATTCGGATTCAGTAACATCTGTTCCTCTCGGAACGTTAGCCGCCCCAGTCATAAGAATTCCAGCATCAGAAATTACCCACTCAAGACGATGATCAGCAATAATTCCAATTTTCTCTCTTGCTTGCACTCCTAGATCAACTAACGCTTCTCCCAGACTAAGACCCATTTCATAAATTTCATTAAAATTCGTTGGGGTATATTGTTTCTTTTCATCTTTCGAAAAAAATGCAGGTTTGTTTCCAAACTTACTCGCTGATTCCCGATACAATTCTGCTAATGTTTTTACCATAATATTTTACCAATCTTGTTTATTATTTCTCTAAATAGTTTTTATTCTTCTAAGTTTGTTTTACAATTTAAAACCAGGGAAAATATGTATACTGAATAATTTTATTCTAAAAATAAAACTTTGTAAAAAATTCTTAGTAGAATGAAATTGAGTGCGAGTCTATTATACAAATCCTAATTCTTCCATCACCTTACCCGCTCTTATAAAAAAATCTTGTTCTTCTTCCTTTGTGAAAGGTCCAAATATATTCCTTTGGTATCTAGCGGCTAATTCCATGTATTCAATACTACCAGCAACGGTTAATTGTAATTTGGCTTTATTTTCATAAACAGTAAGTTTACCTTCTTTTTGAACAACTAACGATCTTGGGGGAATTTTCATTCCACCTCGAATTAGGCAGCCGGCTGTAATCATTGCCCCATCTCCAATTTCAGCCTTATCTAAAATAATACTTCCAATCCCAATAAGACATGCTTTTCCAATTTTACAACTATGAAGCATTGTATTGTGACCGACTAACGTATAATCTCCAATCGTCATTCCTGCACTCGAATCTACATGAAGAGTAGAGTTGTCCTGAACATTTACCGAATTCCCAAGCACAATTGAATTCATATCCGCTCTAATCACCGTGCCGGGCCAAATGGAACAGCCTTCCCCCATTTCTACAAGTCCGATTACAGTTGCCGCAGGATGTATAAAAGAATTTTTAAAATTTGCTTTCATAAAGTACATTCTTAAATTCTATTTGTTTCTAGAACACAAAAAAAACTTGTATTACTTAGAAATCTAATCAAGGTAAAGCCCTATTTGAATTCTGGGTTGCAAAAGGAGATTTTTTGAAACTAGATTCGTTCCCCATTCTGTTTTTAATTTCATTATTTACTGCGGGTATACAAGATTTTCCGCTATTTGCATCTGATAAAGGAAAAATAAAATACCAAGTAGAAGTCAGCCTTGACCTCACAGAGAAGGCAGCTAAAAAAATACTTTCCCATTATCAATTTGAATCTAAAGAAAGAACAGATTATGTGTTCGATATATACGATGGAAAAAACTTTCTACTTTTTCCTAGCCCCCAGAAAATCCGTTTTCGATTAAAAGAGGAAGACGATAAAAAAGTAATTCAAATCAATAAAAATACAAAGACTTTTTCTAGAACTTGCGAAAACTTTTTACCAATCTTAATTCGAGAACGGAAATCGGGAGAGTTAAATGCTTCTAATAAACAATATAAATCGCTTCTAAGAGGCAATACACTTCTAGAACAATTTGACACTAATCCGCATAATACTTGTAAGCCGTTAAAGATTTTTAGCAATACTTTACAAAAACTCAATATCCCCCTTCAGTCTGAAATAGAAAAATCTTTTGGATTTAAAAACTGGATGTATTTACCCATTAATATCTCAAAAAAGATAAAATGGAAAAAGAAAATCAATTTAGAATTTGGGCAAATGACAATTTCCCTCTCACAAGGAAAAGACTTTATTGGAGAAAAATTTCTACAGGAAAAATGGGAAATAGAATTTCAAATAAACCCAATGGAATGGAAAGAAAGCATCTGCCCCCAAAAATATTGTAAACTCGAAGAAAGTATTTGTGAATTTTTAAAAAAAGAAGAAATTGCAAAGGAAGACTTAGATCCAATAAAAATTTCTCCCTATACTAAAATCAAGGAAAGATTAACTCCTTGCAATAAAGAATTCGGATTTTCAAACTAACTCAGAATAATCAATCTAAGTCGAGAGCGATAACTTATCACAAAACCCTAAATAAGGCTTGCATATTTTAAACTTAGTTTAAAATATTTCCGAAATCGGAGGCAGTTATGGCAGACTTAGAAAAACTACTGGAAAATATTGAATATGCGCTCGGAGATTTAAATATCCCCGGGTTTGAATTAAATTTCAATCACTATATGGAAATTCAAAAGGGCAACGAAGATTGTATTTTTGGTTTCTTTTGGCTTTGCTCTTACAATTCTACAGGACATGCCCATATTGTTTTGATCCCACAAATTAAAAAACCGATCCAAGAATGGCCTGTTGCATTTTATGATGATGAGCATGGTACTGCATACACGTTTGCCAGTTCACTAAAGACTTGGTTTAGTTCTTATTTTATTTATCAATTAAATAAGTGGTATCCGGTTTACCGAAGAGGAGAAAAAATTAGTTGGGTTACAGATTGTTATAAAGCCCTAAGCAAAAATAAAAAAAAGATTATTAGTCTAGGCGAAAAATCTGACAAAAATTTTGCAAGTTTTTTTGACGAAATATCTGAGAAAGTTTCAAAAAAAGAATACTTAAGCCCTTACGAGTTGTACAAAAAAATTGAGCCTAATTCTTATTTGACGCAATACTACAAATTAAAGGAAGACGATGCCAAAATAGGAGAATGGAAAAAATTTATCAACAAAAATCCTCATTTCAATAGACCACTGTATGACCTACTCTTGACAGAAAATGTAAACCTTGACGATGAAGACCCCGAATTAGACCTAGACTTGTGTCATACCTTCTGGTCGCGTTTTTTAAAGGTAGATATAAAGTATTACAAAGTTTTGCCAGCCATTGTAAAACGAATTATGTCCGAAAAGAAAAAATGGGATTCTCCGTTTATGCCATTTATTGAGAAAATATACAAGGTAATCAAAAAAGATAGCAATGGATACTACCATGGAACAGAAGGGTTTTTTAAAGTAGGCAAAGAGTTTGAAAAAAAGAAAGATTACATAACGGCAATTCAATGTTATTCGAATGCGATCATGATGGGAAGAAGCGAAACAGAAGAGTACCATGAAGAGTCCTATGATAGAATTCGAGAATGTGCTCAAAAAGTAAATGATAAAAATTACCTCGCCTATCTCAGTGAAACAGAGGTAAGCGATGAGGACGATTAATTTTAAAATAAAAACTTTTAAGATTGACCTCTGCCAGAAAGAATTTGAGATTTGAATAGAATTCACTGATTGCTGTTAGGAGCTATTACAATGGGCTGGAAATTTGGAACAGATATACAAAGAAATGTCAAGATTGGAATAATTCTACTCGGATTATGTGGCATAATCACAAACGGTCAAATCCGTTCCGAAGATTCTCCAATTGAAAAGGAAAATTCAAGCGAAAGCCAAACGGAAAAGCCAAATCTCATAGAGGATAACTCAGAAAAAGCTTCCGAAGAAAAAACAACAGAGGTCGATGTAGCGGCTAAAGATACGAAACCTTCGGAAGAGCTAATTGCGTTATCCAACCAGTTTTATTCTAAATTCACGAAGGGGAAAAAATTAAAATTTCCAAATGAAAATATGAAACGGATGCATCGATTTGCCGTTAGCTACGATACGATCAGCAAAGCTCATTTTTCACGTGGAGTAATGAAATTACCCTCTCAAAGGGATATTCCAGAATTAATTAGTTATGCACTGAGGGGCGACTGGTTAGAACAAATGACTAGAATGACAAGTGAACCGATTTACGGTTATTCGGAAAGTCGTGCGATTAGAATTTTTGTTGGTACTCATACAGTTGCTGAGTCTTATCAAATTCCCTACCCTACTTTCTTTTGCCTTTTATTCCAAGAATCCCAATTTGATTTCAAAGTGCATAGCAAAACAGGCGCAACCGGTCTCGGACAACTAACCGGAATTGCCATCAGGCAACTCCAGCTTAACCGCAAAAGCCCAACAACAGAAAAAAGATTACAATCGACCATAACACACCTCGGTAATATCTATCGTGATCCTGTATTCAAAGAAGTTTTAACTGAGATGGGATTTAAGGCAGAATTACCTGACTTAAAACATTTTCCAAAAGGAATCACCCCTGCAAGAAGGGTTAATAACCAGTTTGCGCAGCAGATATCTACCCAACTAATAAAGCAGGGACATAAATACGGGAAAGATGTAAACCTGGTCCGAAAGTTAGTCGGTCAAATCAGTCGTGGAATACTTTTACCAAAGGCTTATGCGGCAGTTCACCCGATTTACCTAGATACGATTACAAAAGCAAAAAATCAATTAGGCAATACACTTAATATCGAAACCAATATTCTACTATCAGGAATGCTTTTACGGTATTATATGGATTACCCGTGGAGGGCAAATGGAATTCGCCTCAAACTCCGACCAGAGGTTAATGCAATGTTAGCCGTAGCTGCCTACAACCAGGGACCAGGTGGTGTACAACGTTACCTTACCCAATTCAAATTAAATTTTCCCAAAAAAGATTTGAATAACATGACACTAAATGATTTTCGTTCTACGTTTACATCAGGACGGGTTGCGAATGCACTTAGACAAACACCCGGACAAGCAAAAGAAGTATTCGAACATGTCTGGAAAGTGAAACTTTGTTCTCACGGAAATATTACTCGACCCGGACGGAAGGGCTAATAAGGAGTTACCGATAGTATCCAACAGGTATATTGTTAATTAATTTAAAGCTATTTCTATACAATGTATTTGCATTTTCTATATCCAAGTTAGAAAGAATTCCGGTATTCCCAAAATTATTACTAAAATCCTTTAAAGTAATTGTTGGCAAGGAATTGGCAGAGAAGGCATAAGGAGTATAGTGCATAATGGAGTATATATCGTAAGTAGAACTAAACGAATAACTCGGAAAAAGTTTACTAAAGCTACCCAGCTTATCCGCTTGAATATTTCCTGTATTGATAATAATAAAATCATCCCTATCAAATCTTTGGTGCTCATGATAAAATCCAATTGCATGACCGATTTCATGTAACATATTTTTATAAGAACAAGAAGTTGCTAGATTCAAACTTTGAGCACCACCGACTCTCCCGATATATGAACTACATCCAGTAGAAGGAGTGATATAAATATAATCTTTATGTAAACTTGTTTTTCGGATGAAGCGGAGAACAGTTCTATTTTCCCATTCAGTGAATGCAGAATAGAGTGTAGCTGTGTTTAGAAATGATGGGTCAATTTCAAATGGAACAACTCCGCCATCCCAAAGATTCGAGCAACCGGTTTTAAATGCAGATCTAGCCTCGATTGTTTCTTGCGTTAAATCGTTCGCAAAAATCATATCGTCTATCGTATAAGAATCTTCTACATTATTAAGGAAGCCGTCTTGTACGGTAGGAGAAATCGTTTTACAATTATTTATAAAAGTAGTCTGGAAAGCATTTGTCGAAGAATTAGAATTACGAGAACTGATTAAGTTAATCAGCGCCTTACGATTGGTCTCAGAAAAAGAATCCTCTTCGGTTTTACAATTTTGTATTAAGAATAGAAAAAGGATAACAGAAATTATTTGCAAAGGAGGAAAAATAGCACTGTACATTTTTAGTAAATTCATACTCTTATTCTCTCAAAAAATAAAAGAATGTAAATAGGTATTATCCCTCATTAGGGAAACTACCTATAGCTTAATGGCAAATTCTCACCTGCAAGTTTTAAGACTCTCAAAAGTCAACGCATAGAATGAATTCGGTTGGACTCCACTGCATTATGCGTGTTCGAAATGGAATAGCGACGTAGAAATTGTTAAGCTTCTAGTAGAAAATAAAGCTGATGTAAATGCTCAGAACAAACAAGGCTGGACACCACTCCATAACGCGTTTCTACAAGTTAATTTAGAATTAGTAAAGTATCTGCTTAACCAAGCTGCGGATAAAAACATTCGTACGCTAGATGGAAAAACTGCATTGGACTTAGCAAAAGAGTCTTATCCATCTTTTGGTAAAGCCCAGGATAAACTAGATATCATTTTTTTGTTAGAAAACAAACAATAGTAGTAAACTTTATTTGCTCAGCTTTTTTTTATCATCCTTTTTTGATGGTACATTGAATATCTCATCAACAGAATCAAACTGTGACTCCCAATTTGGATTGATCGTGCTCTTCGCAGGCAAATCAATATTTACCTGTGAAATATCATCATTGAGAGGATCAAAACCTAAAACTCCCCCCAAAAAATCTACCACTTCTCCAAAATTAAATCCAACTCTCACTCCAATATAAAGTCCCAAGCTAAATTCAATTGGTAACATTTTCCCGCCAGTGTACCAATGACAAAGTTGACTTTCATTTTTATAATACAATCTTCTTTCGCCTCTCGTACAACCCTTTCCTAAATTCACTCCGATAAATTTTTTATTTTCCGTTCTAAGATTACTCGGATGAATCGGTTCGTGAAAACCTGTAGAATAAAAAATAGAATCACCCAAATACCAAGACCATTTTCTTTGGTGGGTTATATTTTCCAGTGTAAGTAAATTATCCTTATCCCCTGTTTTATAAAATCCTAGATGGCTATTTCGTAGCCCAACTCCCTGCCCGCCCGAATTATGACTTACTCCAACAATCGGTATAAGTGTAATAATATTAAATCCATACACATCTTTTTCTACCCCAAGAATAAATATATCCTTTAAATCACTAGCTCGATTGATAAAATAATTTTGCGTGCTTGCACAATTTAATAAAAAAGTTTGAACGATCAGAATAAATAGTATGCCGATTATCCTCTTTAAACTACAAAAATTCATTTATCGCGCACCCTGTGAAATAAGATAAGATACCATATTTATATTCTTTACTTCCTTTGCTAAGGCTAATGGTGTTTTGCCTTCTATATTCTTTTGACTCAAAGGAACTCCATTTTCTACTAGAAGTTTTGCAACTGGAAGTGGACAGCGAACTGATCCGTGTAAAGCATTATTTCCTTCGTTGTTTTCCAAATCCACAGTTGCCGAGTGATCTAACAAAAGTTGAATCATATCCATATCACAAAAATACGATGCCAAAATAAGTGGGGAATCTCCATTATGGTCTTTCAAATTTACATCGGCGTTATTTTTAAGTAAGAGTTTAACTATATTGATATGACTAACCAATTTTATATGATCGGCATCAGGTCCTGCAAAATGTCCTGTGGCATAATGAATGGCAGCGTCACCACTCTCATCCCTCGCATTAATATCCATACGAGTAGATTTTAAAAACTTTTTTATGGCTTTTATATTTCCTTCTTTGGCTGCGTTGATTAAATGTTCCACTTCATAGATTTCTTTCTTCTCTGTTTTTTGTTCCGTTTCTTTTTCAGACGGTTCCTCTAGAGTAGAATTAGCTCTTAAAGTTTTATTGGGATAATCGGAATTTGGCACAATCCCAGGTTCTGAAATATAAAAGTAAAATATTAGAAGGATTAGAATTAAATTAATTGTTTTCATTTTTCCAATATCTCAAAAAAATATCGGAAAGTAAATAGGTATTATCCCTCATTAGGGAAACTACCTATCGCTTAAAACTATTGTTCTATTGCTAGATAGGTTTTCAAAATGATGGAAGAAATCCTTAATGATTGCGTCGGAATGAACTTTGGATGAATAAGTAATTAGGATACACCTATCATAGGATCAATGCTAGGTTCATATCTAAGGTTATATGTAAGTTGAATTTTGTGAGAAATAATTCCTAACCTATCTTTCAACCTAGTCGAAAACTTAATCTTGTACCTACAGAAAAGGTATCGTCAACTAAAGCGGTACGCATCGTCCTTGAAAATCATTCAACAATTCCTCCGCTGGCTCACTCAATGTCATTCAGATAAGAAAGTCATTTAAAGATTACCACAAAGGGCACAAGGCTTAATGCTGTGTTCAATAAAAAACCAAGAAGAAATTCATCACATTATGTTTCTTCCAAAGGGTCGCAGTATAATGTGATGAAAAATTCTTATCTTAATTACATTGCCCGCTCTCGCACTAGCCAAGCTATAAAAGTCCGCGGGAATCTTCCTTATTCGCCTTCGATTTGTTGTGCTAGGTAATTACCTACTCCAATCTCAGAAATAATATTTTGTTGTGCTTCGATCCAGTCGATATGCTCTTCTTCGGAAATTAAAATTTTCTCCATCAGCTCACGTGAGCCATTGTCTTTGTTACGAGTTGCAATTTCAATTCCTCGATTGAGTCTCTCAACGGCAGAATATTCAAGTGCGAGATCATGTTTTAACATTTCTTCGATATTGGCACCAACCATGATTTTCATGTAACGTTGTAAATCAGGAACTCCGTCAAAGAAAAGAATTCGCTCAATTACGGCATCCGCATGTTTCATTTCTCCAATCGACTCTGCGTGCAAATACTTCGCGAGTTTTATATAACCTTTGTTTTTATTCATCTTAGCATGAATAAAATACTGGTTAATCGCCGTTAGCTCCGCCGCTAAAATTTCCCCTAATACTTCTAATACTTCTACATTCCCTTTCATATTTCTACTCCTAGTTTATTTTTTTATTTATATTTGTGAATTCTCATTTTCGACAAACGACATTTAAAGATTATTTGAACACAAAGGTCAAAAAGTTTATCCGCTAAGTTGCCGGTAATTTTTTTCTTTGTGGACTCTGCGTCCATTCCCCTTCATAGGTCACGTCTTTTTTCAATTGTTTATTGGCAATTAGAGATACAGACATGTCAAGAAGATGAGGTTCTCAAAAAAAAATTTGAGAACGACCGACGAATGCTCTATGTATTATTGAATTCACTTTAAGTTAGTATAAATTATATCTCATAGAATTCAATTTTTTTATTTTCTAAAATTAGAATAATTTTATAATAGTAATATTGATTCTTATTATCAGTTTCAAGATTGAATAAAAATATGAAACCAGTCTACATTCATTCTCCTGCTTTAAGCAAATTTGGAAAACATGAAAAATCCGTTTTGGAACTTTCCAGAGAAACTGCTTTAAATTCTTTAACCACCTTTGAAAAAGAAAGGATCGACTTACTAGTATTTACCGCATTTGCACCAGAGCGTTATACCAATGAATTTCATCTGGCTTCTAAGTTAGCCGATGCTCTGAATCTAAAATCCGTGTTTGCCGTCCGGGTAGAAACTGCTTCCTCTAGTGGAGCCTCCGCTCTTCATACCGCATACTCTATGTTAGCCAGTGGAATGTATAAAAATGCTTTAATTATAGGCGCAGAAATAATGAGTAAACTTGGACGAGAAGAAAGTAACCTTGTTTTGGGCTCAGTCCTCTCTGACAGAATGAGAAATTTTGTTATGTCGATGGCACAAGGTGCTGCCATGATTACAAACCTCTATCTAAAAAACTATGGATATAAACGAGAAGATTTATATTACATTGCAAAAAAATTACACGACAACGGATTTCAAAATCCTAACGCACATATTCGAAAACAAATTACAGAAGAAGAATATTTTAAAGCACCCCTTTTTGCAACTCCACTCGGACTTTACGATATATCTCCGTTATCCGATGGGGCGGCTACTTTAGTATTATCCACTGAAACAAAATCAGATGTCCAAATTCGAGGACTTGGACATGGTCTCGGAGGATTTAAAACAGTAAACTTGGGAACGAGTTTTACTGCATCGACTATCGCATTTAATAAGGCTTATCAAACGGCAGGAGTAAAACCCCGAGATATTCAAATAGCGGAGCTTCATGACGCATTTACTACCTTTGAAATCATTGGAGCGGAAGATGCCGGGCTTTTTCCAAAAGGTCACGCGCTAAATGCAGTCAAAGAGGGAGTATCCGCTATCACCGGCGATTTACCGATTAACCCTTCAGGCGGTCTCAAATCCAGAGGACATCCGATTGGAGCTTCCGGACTTGCGCAAATTGTAGAATTAATTAGATTCCTGCGTGACAAAAATAAATCCCTAGGTTTAGCTCATTCTATTGGCGGACTTGCTACCAATAATTTTGCGACTATACTGGAACGACTATGAAAATACTAATTATCCAAACTGCATTTTTGGGAGACTTGATTCTAACAACTTCCTTTTTCCGCGAAGTGAAGGAGAAATATAAAGATGCTGAAATTTACTTGATCGTAAACAAAGGTACTGAAGATATTTTAGCAGACAATCCGAACATAACCAAAATTATCCCCTTCGATAAATCGAAAGTGAAAAATTCTATTCTATATTTTTTTAAGTTTATTCAAAACTTACGAAAAGAAAAATTTGAATTATGTATTAGCCCCCATTTTTCGCACAGGTCTAGTTTGATTGCCTATTTTTCAGGTTCAAAAGAAAGAATTGGCTATGAAAAATCAGGTTTCTCGTTTCTTCACACAAAAAAGATTCCCCGTCCCCTGAGAGGCAAACACGAAGTAGACAAACTTTTTTCTTTGATCCATGACTTTCCAGAAAAAATCCCTTTAAGTAAAAAACGTCCCGAGCTTTTTTTTCGAGAAAGTAGAATTTCTAAAATGAAAGAATTTTTAAAAGTTTACCGGCTCGAGCAAAACTATATTATCCTCGCTCCCTCTTCTATATGGGAAACCAAACGAATGCCCTCTGAAAAATTCAAAGAACTTTTTAACTTAATTACGCATAATACTGACTATCCAATTGTATTAATTGGTTCTTCTAAAGATCTGATTCTATGCGAAAATATCATTGACAGAAGACTTCCTGATACAATTTCATCAACACCTCAATCCGACCGAGAACGAATTTTTAATTTAGCAGGAAAAACAGATCTAGTGGAACTTTCCTACCTGATAAGTCGCGCGAAACTTGTAGTATCCAATGACTCTTCTCCAATTCATTTTGCATCGGCTCATAATATTCCAACTATTATGATTTACGGGGCAACGATTCCCGATTTTGGATACTCGACTCTTGTGGATAAACAGTATTTAGCACAAGTAGAAGGACTCTCCTGCCGCCCCTGCGGGATACACGGCGGTAAAGTTTGCCCTGAAAAACATTTTAAATGTATGAAAGAACAAAATGTAGATTTAATTTTTAAAAAGTTATTAGAATTGATTAAATAAAAGAATGACTCCTAGAATAAAAAAAACAGTCAATTTTTATATAGATAAAAGGAACCTCATGAAAAAAGAAAAATCCATACAACTAATTCTGTTATCAATCGTCTTTATAATATTTCATTGCTCCTCGATAGAAAAAGAGCGATTGGAACTCGACAAAGCAAAATTAGAATTTGAAAAAAAGAAATTAGAGTTTGAGAGAGAGAGACTTAAAACTTGTGGGTGTACTGGCTGCAATACTTGTAACACTTGCACAACTGCTGACGAAATAGTAGTGATTGAAAAAAAAGACAAACCAGATTGTATAAAAGAAAACCCTCCTTCCAATGAAGAAATTTGGGCACTCTCCGTAGAAGGTAATTGGCATTATTCCCCGGATAAAATTAAATCTAAAAATATCTGCAAAGGGGATTTTAAGGAATCATTTTATAAACAATTTGCAAATACGGAAAGTTATGTAGCGGAAACCCAAGTTCCTGCAACGAAAAAATCCAGTTGTATCAACAATGTTCTGTTTTCCGGCAAGTCACAACTTTATAATTTGATGCTCGATAAAACGGCAAAAGAAGAATCTATTGCCCTATCAAAACAAGACAAAACCCAAATTCTACAAGAGACAGTCGAATACAATACAGCCGAAAAAGGAAGAAGCTTTTATTACGAATGCAAACCCACTGACCAAGGCGGAAAATGGGATAGTTGCAAATGTGTTCTTTATGCTTCCTATCCAGAAGGCAAACAAGGACTAACCGCTAGGATGAGGAAATGAAGGAATTTTTATGAAACAAAAAATTATTACTCAATATATAATCATTACACTCGGCTTATCTTTCTTAGCCGCTTGTTCTGCATTCGGAAAAGATCCCGACAGCAAACATCTAGAAAAAATTAGCAATTCTCCCCAGTTCGATAAAAAGCGAGATTCATTTGTAAACAGAAGACCAAATATTTTAGAAAAAATGAGAGAGGACCAAAGTATGTTTACTCTCACTCTTGCCTTTTTATTCGGTGGAGAAAAACATAGGAGTCCATCTAAAAAATTGCCTGAGATGAAACCGGATTTAGAAGAGTTTCTAAAAAATCTACTCAAATAAAATTTATCTGGTTTGGGCATTCTACTTTTCTAATCAACTTTGATGGAACGATCATTCTATTCGATCCTGTTTTTTCTGGTGCGGCTTCTCCTGTTAGCTTCGCCGTAAAAAGATTTCAACCGCCAGTTCTAAAACTAGAAGAACTTCCCGAAATTCACTATATCGTAATTTCACATGACCACTACGATCATCTGGATATGGAAACCATTCAATTTTTCAAATCTAAGAAAACGAAATTCATTACCCCTCTCGGTGTAATCTCTCATTTAAGAGAATGGGGAATCGAAGAAGAACGGCTAACAGAGCTTGATTGGTGGGAATCTTTGAACATAGAAAACCTTGAATTCATTCTTACTCCCGCCCAACATTTTTCAGGAAGAAAGGGGGCTAAACAAATGAAAACTCTCTGGGGTTCCTGGATTGTTCGAAATAAAACACAAAGTATGTACTTTAGCGGTGACTCAGGCTTTGACACTCATTTTAAGACGATAGGCGATAAGTATGGACCTTTCGATTTGACATTCATTGAAAACGGACAATACGATTTGAAATGGAAGGAAGTCCATGTCCTTCCCGAAGAAACTGCACAAGCATTCATTGACTTAAAAGGTAAACGTTTAGTCCCTGTCCATTGGGGAATGTTTGATTTAGCACTTCACAGTTGGTATGACCCAATTGAAAAATTAGAAAAAGAGGCAGCGAAAAAAAATATAAACCTACTCACACCCAAGTTCGGACAACTAGTAAAACTAGAAGAAGAAACTATATTTGAAAAATGGTGGAAGAGTTTTATAAATTAGTGCTACTTTTTAACATTTTTAAACCATGTTAATCCGGTTATATAAAAGCATTAGCCACAGAGACACTGAGAAATGCGGTTTCGTGACATTCTGTGATCGAAAATCTTTACTTTTACACAGTCGCATTAGAAAGTAAGAGATATATAATTTCTTTTGTCTTTTAAAATAAGTTCGGAATGACAGTCGAGTCCGTTCTAAAAAAATGGATTCATGTTTAAAAAAATCACTCAACTTTTTATTTTGATATGTATTTTAACCACAGGTATTTATGCAGAAACTCAACCGAATGAACTCGGTAAGTTTTTAATTATTACCTATCATGTAATTGGAGAAAAAGACACAGTTTATACAAGAACTATCCAAGGACTCAAAGATGATTTGTTACTTTTAAAAAAAGGAAATTTCCATCCACTTAAAATTTCTGATTTAGAAAACAGAAATTTAAATGTTCCGAGAGGCAAACGACCAGTATTCATTACACTAGATGATTCTTCACAAAGTCAATTTGATATAGATGAGAAAGGAAATATTTCTCCAAATTGCGCAATCGGAATTATGGAAGAATTTAAAAAGAAAAACCCAGACTTTCCGCTTACAGCAACTTTTTTTATTTTACCGGGTGCAAAACATCCGAATAATCTATTCGGACAAGAAAAGCTCACATCAAAAAAATTGGATTTTCTAGTAAAGAATAATTATGAAATTCAAAATCACACACTTTGGCACGCAAATCTAAAAAAATACAAAGACAAAATTGAAGAACAAATTGTAGAAAGTCAAAAGTTATTAAATAAATATCTACCGGATTATAAAATGACCTCTCTTGCAATGCCTTTTGGAGTTTATCCTCCAAAAGACTACGAACAAAAACTTGTATCCGGAAAACACAAAGGAATCGAATACAAACATAACCTAGTATTCGACTACTCTAACCGTGCAAGTTTCTCTCCTTATGACAAAGAATTTGATCCAATTCATGTAAGACGTGTACAAGCTTTTAAAGATAATATAGAAAAACTAATTCAAAAGTACTCTGAGTCCCCTGATTCATACGTAAGTGACGGAGATCCTAATTCAATTACGATACCTAAAAAATTAGAAGAGAAGCTAAATTCAAAACTCAAAGAAAAGATGAAACTAGTAACATACTAATGCGCGTTTTATTTTTTGATACAAGCTGTGATTTTATTTTAGTTGGTCTTTATACGATTAATAATTCTGAAATAAAGGAAGATTATTTTTATTCAGGAAATCATCCGAGAGAGGCATCGTATCGCCTCCTGGGTGATATTGAAACCGGAATGAGAGCGGTTAACATAGATAAGCCAGATGTTATTATCTGCTGTAAAGGTCCTGGTTCTTTCACTGGAATTCGAATCACAGTGGCTACCGCGCGTAACCTCTCTCAGATATGGAAAATTCCTACTTTAGGAATTGATACAATTGAAATGTATTCGGCATATTACTCTGAGTTTTACAATTCTCCTGTTATTACAGCCATTGATGGAAAACAAAAAAAAATCTTTGTTGGATTCCATGATGGAGAAAATTACAAAGGAACATACGATATTTTACCGTCCGAATTACAAAATCTATTTAACGAAGAATTGAATTCAAAAAATCCTATTGTAATCTCCGATACAAATCTACTAGCGCATACTTACAGTTTGCTTTCAAATCTTCCAAATCCAAGTCATTTACTTAAAAGGAAACTTTCTCTAATTCAAAATTTAACTTTACCGAATAATGCATATTTTGCTCTTCTCCCAAACTATATGAGAGAGACCTACGCTCATAAATTATAGAATCTGCTTATGATGATTTAATTTTTCGAAAACTTTAGATTCAATAAATACATCTAATAAGTCACCATCTACATGAGAGTCCTTTACTTCCATCTTTAGAATATCTAAAGCACGCTCCAGCGGAACTGCTTTTTTATAAGGTCTATCTTTATCGGTTAACGCATCGTAAATATCAGCAATCGTCATCATCTTGGATTGAATTGGAATTTCGTTACTATGGAGCCCTCTTGGATAACCATTACCATTTAATTTTTCATGATGAGCATGAGCAATACTTGGAACCATTTTAAGTCCTGATGTCCATGGAATCTTACTTAAGAATTGAAAAGTATGTTCGACATGAGATTCAATTTCTTTTCTTTCTTCAAAGTCTAAAGAACCTTTTCGAATGGAAAGATAATTTAGCTCGGAAGATGTAATAACTGGTTGTTCAGTACCATCAATGAATGCAAAATTCATTTTAGAAATATCTTCTAGTGCTTGCGAATTTGCTTGTTCTAAAATAGTAGGCTCATTGGAAGAAACAATTACCTGTAACATATCTTCTAACTTTTTACTTTCAATAGTATACTCCATTTCGAGAGCTTTTTCAAATTCAGAAAAACCACTAGTTCCATTTTTTTTAACGTATTCTAATTTACGATTTGTGAATTTTTCCTGTAAATCCTTTCTCATATAATAGAATCGCCATTTAATTAATTCAAGTTCGTAAGGTTCTAGCTTTTTAGATTTGACTAATACTTTTTCGCGAACTCCAACTTTACCAAAATCATGTAAGAGTGACGCATAACGTATTTCTTTCATCTGTTCGTGAGAAAATTTAACATTTGAAAATTTTCCAGTCGAAATTTTATCTACAGTTTCTGCCAAACCAACAGTTAACAGAGCAACACGAAAGGAATGACCACTCGTGGTTGGATCCCGCGCTTCGATCGCACTTACAGAAGCAGTCACAAACCCTTCAAACAAGGATTCAATGTCCTGAATTAAATTATTATTTTGAATAGCAACAGCAGCCTGCCCTGCTACACTCATCACAAGCTCCTCTGAATACTTATCGAAAGGCATGACGTCGGTACCGCGCATTTGTTCTACAGTAAGTTTGTTATTAAAATTCTTTTTGCGGTTAATAAGTTGTATAACTCCAATTACCTCCCCAAGATAGTTCTTCATGGGAACAACTAACATACTTTTAGAATGATAATTCTTTACTCGATCAAAGTCACTGTTAAAATTATATTCTACATTCTTTGGTAAATTGTAAACATCAGGAATATTAAGAACTTTACCGGTAAACGCAACGTAACCGGCAATACTCTGTTTGTTAATTGGTAAAATGAATTCACTACTATTTAGATCCATTGCGGAAATCTTAAAACGCAAATTTTTAGGATTTCCTTTTTCATCTTTGTCAATTAAGTAAAGTGAGCCAGAATCTGCGACAGAAATTTCACGGGAGCTATAGAGAATATCTCGAAGGAGTTTAGTAAAATCTTTTTCGTTTGAGAGGCTAACGCCGATTCGAGTCAACTTAGAAATATGACTCGTACTTAAATTAACTTTATATTGAAGTTCAAAACTCTCTAGGCGAAGTTGTAAAAAACTAAAAGCATTTACAAGAGTCTTAGAAAGAAATACGGCAGGAACTGTGTCTTCGATATTAGAAAAAAATAAATCATTCTCTAGTTCAGTAGTTTCAAAAATATTTTCTTCAGGAGGAGCATTCACGATCAAAAGTGCAAGAATGTTGGGGTTAAACTTGAGTAGACTTCGGATTTCTTTTTGTGAATTCTGTAAAGTTTCTTTGCGAAAATAAAATACTACTTTAATAAATCTTTCTGAGTGATCCGGGAACTCACTCATTTGAGTTAGGGTATAATAATTTGCATTAACCTGTTTCGAAAAAGAAGAAACTTTAGAATCCAGATCAGGTATGTCAGAAATTATGAATTGATTTGACTGCAAAGTGTTCCCTTTTTTAATAAAATATTTGGAATATCTCTTCTGGAGAGATAGAGTTCCAAAGTCTATTTAGTTTTACTATTTCCCTATAAAATACAAATACTTTTTTGTTTTGAATCTTAGTTTTTCGCTATTTTTGTATAACAACAATTGCAGATATACCTAACACCAAAAGTAATTCCCCTTTCGGATATTCTTTGGAATAGTGGAACTGTGTAAAAGCAAAGAAAATATCTCTCACAAAGGGCACGGAGTTCACAGAGAGTATTGATTCTTTTCTCTGTGTTCTCAGTGTGCTCTGTGAGAAAATCATGCTTTTACACAACCCCGCACTTTTTTGAATCAGAAATCTGTAATTTCTTATGGCGTTCAGTATAAAAAAAGCCACTAGCCAACCTAAGTTAGCAAGTGGCTTTTTAACTTGTAGCCATTATATAGCCAAAAGTTTATATCTTAAATCTCTAGTTATCGCTTGAGACCTAGTACTTCTTGGATCATCTGGTCAGACGTAGTAATAGTTCTAGAGTTTGCTTGGAATCCTCTTTGGGTAACAATCATATCTGTGAACTGATCAGACAAGTCAACATTAGACATTTCTAATATACCTGCATTGATTTTACCACGTCCAGCAATTCCTGATTCCCCAATATTTGGCTCACCAGAGTTAATGGAATAACTGTACATCGTATCCCCTGCTTTATTCAATCCAGCGGGATTTGTAAAGATCGCCATAGCTACTTGTGCTAATTGTTGCTGAATTCCATTAGAAAATACTCCGACGATTCGACCAGCATTATCAATGGAGAAGGACTCCATGTAACCCATTGGATATCCATCTTGTTTAATTGCTTTGGTAGTAAAATCGGATGCAAATTGGGTAATTCCACTTACTAATCCGGACTCACCTAAATTTAGAGTGAAACTTTGTTTTTCAGGGTTTCCAGGAATCCTAAAAGAAATATCAGCAGTCAATTTCCCTGCACTTAAACTATCTACTCCGTCAGAAACTCCTACAAGTCTTCCATCAGGCGCAAAGCTAAGTCCGATTTCTGTATTTCCGGGCACAGTGGTGTTCTGATCTTTGGTAGCAACATCAACAGAAACCTGAGTAGCATCAGTCATAGAAACAGAGGCACGCCAAACGTTGTCGCGAATTTTGTACATTTCCATTTTCATTTCGCGCTCAATACCTTGGTCATCATAAACGATAATGCTAGTTTGGTGTCCTCTACGTTTTTTTGGATCTGGATCATTAATGTATTTTTTAATTTCATCAGCCTTAGCATCTTCTGGAATTGCAAGTGCTGCGGAATTCAAATTAGATTGAAATACAACTTCCTTTGTTGCTTTAGCAGGCTCTTTAGAATAGAGAGGCAAAATAATATCTTCTGTGCTAGCAGATGTATTTACATATTTGTTTCCGTTTTCATCTACACGAGCATTCCAACCTTGTACTTTTAAACCATTCGCTGGATTAACATAGTAACCGTTCTTATCCACATTAAAAGCACCAGCGCGAGTATAAAATTCTTTGTCTCCATCTTTTACTACAAAGAAACCTTCGCCTGAAATTGCAACGTCTGTATTTTTTCCGGTAGTCTGAAACGAACCCTGAGTCATGATTTTATCAATGGCAGCAATGAGAGATCCGAGTCCTACTTGTTTAGGATTTACTCCTCCGATATTATCCTTTGGCTCCATAGCCGCTGATAATTCTTGAGAGATCATATCTTGGAAGGTAACCCGTTCGGTTTTGAAACCATGCGTGTTCACATTGGAAATATTATTTCCTATTACATCCATTCTTACTTGGTGATTTTTTAGACCGGAAACTCCGGAATACAAAGATCGCATCATAGCGCATTTACCTCTGGGTTATTTTTTTTATTTCTCATAATTTGTGCCTTTATTTGTTTTAGCTCCGGGATAATTCCAGTCCACCGGCTTATCCAAATTTGGAATCGTTTCGTGTACTGATTGTTTCGTGGTACTTTTATCGGAAGGTTCCTGATTTTCTTGAACACTTGTAGATTTTTTTTCAATTTCATTTTCTTTCGAACTTGGTTTAGGAGACATATCCTTTTCAAGATTTAAAACAGAAGGGTCGGAGATAAGAGTGATTTTCTCCACTTCAACTGATCTGCCATTTACTCGAACATAAGATTTTCCATCCGCATCAAAAAATAAAGCCGCAGCAAGTCCAACAACTGTTTCCCCCGTCACTATATCGGGACCGGAAACAACTTTACCTACTAGAGTATAACTCTGCTTAGCCTCCATTCGAGAAATTCCAGTGGAGATATTCTTCATTTGCTCTAGACTAGAAAATTGCGCCATTTGAGCGATGAAGTCTTGATCCTTCATAGGACTTGTTGGATCTTGTTGGGTAAGTTGTGTGATTAATAATTTTAAAAAATCGTCTTTACCTAATTGTTTAGGAGTTTCTCGAACTTCAATTCCTTTGAGTCCCGCTTTTTCTTCTTTGTTTAATCGATCGAGATAAGATTTGATATCTACTTTCTTATCCGCATCCATGTATTTTGTTTTAGTGGATTCGGAAGAAGATTCTATTGTTTTTGTTTTGATTCCAGATAATTGTGGTGTAGGCATTATATTTCTCCTAGAATTCTACTCTTTATATTTTTATATCTACTAAGTTGTAGGATTTATTGGAAAACTCAGATTCTAAAGTCTCCTCCAAAGAAACTCCCTGCGGCAAAGAAGAATTTGCCTTATCAGCATCTTTTTTGGAAGAATCTTTTTCGGAAGAAGGATTCGCAAAATCAAAAGCAAGTGAGCCTTCACTTCGAACTTCAATCGAAATAGCCTGTAAATCCAAACCATTTGCCTTTAAGTCAGCTTTTAACTGAGAAATATCTCCGAGCAGGCGATTTTTGATAAACTCAGAATCGACTAAAATTTTTCCTTCTACTTTTTCTTTAATTACATCAATATTTAGAGTCATTTTTCCAAGGTCTTTCGGATAAAGAGAAATCTGAGCCGTATTACGACCATTTTCAACTATATTTACACGAGCTTTATTCACTAAATCATTCAGAGATTTAGAAAAATTCTCGCGGTCAAATAAAGCCTCACGCGGCTTATCGGAATTAGCCGTTTTTAAGTTTTCGGAAAAAACTTTCAGCCCATTTGTCTCATAACGAGGATTCGAAAAAGATTTATCTGAATCAGAAGAAGTCTGAGAAGAACTAGACTTAGCCGCAATCTCGTTCAAGAGAGTCATAGATTCTTTACGACGCTCTATATTAGAAGTTTCCATATCTTTTTCCCGGCGGGTAATAGTCCATTTGTTCTTATCAAGTCCAGAAACTTCCACTAAAGTTTCCCTCGCAAAACGTACCTCCTTTTCTACACTAGCAAATTCTTTTACAACTGGTTTAGAATTTTCAGAAATAGATTTATCTTTAGAATCTGACTCGGAAGTTTTTTTCGATTTGCGAATTTCTGTCGATAGAAGATCGCGAGAACTTAGCTCATCTTTAATAAGAGTGTTGGTCTTATTACTAATTTCTACAGCGGATACTTCTTGTTTTCCGTCTGAAGAATTTTTAAGAATTGAAACAGGAATTTCTTTTGACTTTGGCTGATTTGTAGATAATTTCGTATTATCCTCAGATTTTACTTCTTTTTGAATATCTTTCAGAGTCTCTTTAGAAATTTCACGAATAGATAACTCTTTGGAATCAATTTCCATTTTTAATTCTTTACCCTTGGTTTGAAAGACTTCATTCGTAGATATTTTTGATTCTACTTTCTTGAAATTAGAATCTCGTAATACAACTTCCTTTGTCAATTTTGTCACATCAGAAGTGGTTATTACTTGTTTGCCGTCTTTTTCAATTTTAGAATCTAGAGTAACCACCCTTCCATCTGACTTAGCTTCAGAATTTTCCTTTTTAGAAACAGGTTTGAGTTCAGCAGAGGTCTCTTTTGTGTCTAATTTCAAAAATGCTTGGAGTAAAATAGAAGAGGATATCTCCTTATTTGCCGCAGACTCTGCTTTAACAGGGGACTCTTCCTCATTAATTTCTTTAGTTACGGATGTTTGAACCCTATAATCTACTTTTTCAAAATTTTCCTCTGTAGGAATTTCTTTAGCGCGTTCGACAGGAGAGGAAACTTTTTCCGCACTAGATTCAATAGCAATTGGTGTAACTGCAAATGACTCAACTTTATTTTCTTTATTCAAACGATCATTAAAAAGTTCTACCTTAAATGGTTCTGTCAAACCAGCGTTAGCCTCTCTTCTATCTGTTATATCCTGACTCAACGCTGCGTAGGTTTGCAATTTATCTGTTTCTAAACGAGATGCATCGTTTACGGCGCTGTGCAAAATTTCATGAAAACTACTCGAATTCTGCTGCCCAAGAGATTCTTTTTTTAGTTCATCCGAATTTGTTTTTGCAAAAATGAGATTTTCTAAGTGATTCAAAATAAACATGCAAGAGTCCGCCTTAAAGAGAACATCGAACAGTTTCGAAAAACCTTAATCAAAAAAAGTACACGGCTTGTACTAAAGATATTTTTCGGGGTGCTTCTTCATGCTGTATGCCGTTTTTGACAGGCTATTTCGAGAAAGGCATGAAGACCGCGCTCTCGCTATGGATAATAAATTGCCAGATTTTTACAATACTTAGCCTTAATTTCACTCAACAATTTATTATCCCCGCTTCGATCCCTAGCACGACTCTCCAGATAAATCCAAATATTTTTTAAGAAGAAAAATCTTCCTTTTTTAGCATAAGTAAAGTCTTCTAGGCATAACTATCCCCTTGTTCTAAAGAAATGCTTTTTTATTTTTAAGGAATCCCCGTCTCTTACTTCTTTTGCTAGACCTTAACATGATAAGATCTGGAAAAATCTTGCAAAACATACTCAAACAACCAAGAAGCTCTTATTAGTAAACTGCTGTTTATAGGAACTCCAAGACCAATCCCTGCCTCAACCAAAGCCTCGCCAAAGCCGGCAAGATCGAGTTCAAGTAAATAGACAAACAAAGCACAACGAGATTTTCCAAATGCGATACTAAGTTCGCCAAGCTCAATCCAGGCTGCGTTAGAAACACGAAAGTTGACCTTGTGAAGATTCAAGCCTTCGTCTTGGTATTCGGTTTTTATTTTCCGAGGTGGGGGAATCATACCGGACAGGCTGAAAACACGAAACCTACGAAGCAAGTGAAGAAAGTAGATAGGCAAACTATTCCCGTATTCAGCCATTTTCCTTTGAAAATCTGCCAAAAGATATTCAGGAATTAGGAGCGTGGAGGTCGATTTATCCAAATCACGCAAATTGGAAATCGGAAAAGATTTAGATTTTTGAAACAGTATCATACTTATACTAGGTCAGAAAATTTTTTTATGTGCGAAAAATTTCTTTTTTCATCAATACGACATAATTTTTATCATGCTATTTTAAGAACCTGCCGAAAGATAATCTATAGCAAAGGAAGAAATTTGCCTAGGAGATTGAAATATGTTCACAAACACCTATTTTATGAAAACACAAGACTTGCTTGAAAGAGGGTTAAATAATGCAACTTTCAAAAGAAAAGTTTTATCCGATAATCTAGCAAATGTGGATGTTCCTAACTTTAAACGAAGCGAAGTTAGCTTCGAGGCAAACTTGAAAAGAGCATTGGAATCAGAAGATTTCCAAAAAAGAAATGCAGTCCCTACTCAGATTTCTCATGAAAAACACTTTGAATTTTTTAAACCACTTAATTATAAAGATGTTCAATCTAAGGCTAATTTAGATTATCTCACAACTATGAGAGCCGACGGAAATAATGTAGATGTAGAAAAAGAAATGACTGAAGTCTCTCACAACCAAATGGCATATACAATGATGGTAGAGCGGCTAAACCAGAATTTCCGCATGTTAAATATTGTAATCAGATCGGCATAAAAAGAGGAAATAAAAAATGGGATTATTTACATCAATTAATATATCTTCCACAGGTCTTTCTGCACAAAGACTAAGAATGGATGTTATTTCGAATAATATTGCGAATGCGACTACTACACGTAACACAAATGGGGATGGTCCTTACAGAAGAGACCGAGTTATAATGACTCCAATCAATCTTCGTACTCAGTGGAAAAGCCCTGTTTACCCCTTTGGAATTTCTCCCGGCGAAGGACAAGGTGTAAAAGTTATGAAGATTGAAAAGGACATGACACCTCTTCGTTTAGTTTATGATCCAACACACCCGGATGCAATCAAAGTTGGACAAAAAAAGGGTTATGTAGAATTCCCTAACGTCAATATGGTAACAGAAATGACTGATATGATTTCTGCTTCCCGTTCTTATGAAGCAAATGTCCAGATGATCAATGGAAGTAAAGCAATGTTTAACAAGTCAATGGAAATTGGTAGAGCATAACGCAAGATTACCATGCGAAGGCGCTGGTCGGGAATACATGGAGCGAAGGGCGGATTGGACACGGATGAACACCGATAAGAATTTAATTGAAGCTAGATCAGTTTCATTCGCTAAATAATTAAAATAAGGATAAAATAATGAGTAGTTTTAATATTTCAAATGTAGGCAGCACTTATAATTCTGGAAACCCATTTCCTATCACACCCAAGGGAGATAAAATTTCCATTAGCACATCAGACACTCGTCATTACGGTGATAAGGCTAAGACCCATTCTGCTGACGATGTAGCGGAAAGTTTTGCAGAAGTTTTACAAAAGTCTTTTGAAAAAGTAAACGACCAACAAGTAGAAGCTGATACACTTACCCAAAAAATTGTTTTCGATCCTAACAGTGTGGACTCTCACCAGGTAATGATCGCAGCGGAAAAGGCTCGTATATCGCTGACATTTACCAAAACTGTAATCGATGGTGTAATTAAGGCATACCGAGATCTAAGTAATCTAAGATAATTTCTATGTCATAAAAATAAACTAGCAAGTCCTAAAAAGCAAAAGAATCCGAATGTATCAGTACATGCGGTAACGAATATGGATGATGCAATTGCTGGGTCTATTCTAAATAGTTTTAGAATTAAAGGAACTATTGAACCGATAAACCCAGCGATTATCATATTAGCAAGCATCGCAAAGCCAATCACGAAAGATAGAGTCAAATCACCCTTAACCACAAGAGTAACTGTAAAAATAATTCCCCCGAGAACTAGACCATTTAGTACTCCGATAATTAATTCCTTTCTAACAGCAACATACCAATTATAAAGCGTTAACTCACCAGTAGCCAAATTACGAACAACAATTGTAATGGCTTGTGTTCCTGCATTCCCACCCATTCCGGCAACGATTGGCATAAGTGAGGCTAATACCACTATTCTCTGAATAGTTCCTTCAAATAAAGATACCACAGTCGAAACCATCATAGCGGTAAATAGGTTTAAGCCTAGCCAAATCATTCTACGTTTTACAGAGTCCCAGATAGACGTTTTAAGCCTTTCATCTTCACTTAATCCACCCAGTCGGAGTATATCCTCACTAGCCTCAGCTTCAACTACATCCAGTACATCATCTACTGTAATTCGACCAATCATTTTCCCATCATCGTCAACAACTGGAGCGGATACTACGTCGTATTTTCTGAAAAACCGTGCAACCTCTTCCTGATCCATATTATAATGAATGGTTTGAGTTGGTTTCATAATTTTTTGAATTTTATTTTTATGGTGTGCGAGTAATAAATCCTTTAACTGAATATGACCTTTCACGATACCTTTTGGGTCGACTACATAGATTAAATAGATATTATCTGTTTCTTTTGCTGCTTTACGAACATTTGAAATTCCCTTAGCCGCAGTTTCATTTTCTCTGACTACTGCATAATCAAAGCTCATGAGCCTTCCAGCCGAGTTTTCTCCAAAGCTCATTTGACTTCTAATCTTTGCAGAATCCTTTCTATCTAAAGAGTTTAAAATTTCTTCTGCTTTTTCTGGCTCAATTTCAGAAATAAAACTAGTTGCATCATCAGACTCAATGTCTTCTAGGATAAAAGCAATTTCTTCTAATTTTAAATACCCTACAAATTCAGCCTGGGTCTCCTCACCTAATTCAACAAAGACTAATTTTTGTTTGTCCTTGCTACATAGACGAAATACATAAAGAGCATCTTCAATTTTTGCTGAGGAAATTATTTCCGCAATATCAGCCGGGTGCGCCTTATGGACATATTCCTCTAGCACGGAAATATTTTTTGCGACAATATGGGAATGAATCAATTCTACGGAAAGGTGGCGACTTTTTTCATGATAAGAAATCATTTCTTCATCTCTTTCCGGTCTGAATATAGATTGTTCTTTCATAGTCCCCACTCCTTTAATCCGTTATCTATTCTTATTCAACTCGGTCAACATAAGAATTACAATCTCATAACAAATTGATTTTAGTAGAGTAAAAAAAGATTACCACCGATGAACACCGATAGAAACGGATAAACGATTAAGAATTTTATTAGAGCCATATCGCGTAATCATAGTCTTCGCGCGAGGTGAAAAATCCTTAACTTAATTGAGTATATGCGAAAGAAATACGAAGGTTAAAGCATCCTAGAAAATTTTGAACTTTTCTTCGCAGCTTTCGTGCCCTTCGTGTTAAAAAAACTTTTAGACAATCTAGAAAAAATATATTATTACTAAATATCAGAAAACCTGACGTATCCTTTTTTATTTTCATCCCATAGATTACAATTTCGAATTACGCGAAAATAATGCTTCCATGTAAAAAATTCTTCTTGAATATCTTCTGAATACTTTGAATTATTCAAATCTTTTTGTGCAGCTAATAACATGTAACTTGGGATTTTAATATTTAGGTGATGTGGGATATGGATATCAATGTGGAAATGCAAACTAGAAATCCACTTTGGCATTTTATAATTTGTGGTTGATTTTATTTGTCCCCTATATTGGTTCCATTCACTTTGCGGATAAAAAGACATATCCTCTGAGGTATGGTGTAAAAAAGTATAAAGGGACATCCAAAATTGAAAGAAAAATGCTGGTATAACCCAAAAATGAAAAAGAGCAAAAATACTTCTGGTAACAAAATAAATACTCGTTCCAATTACAATTACAGCTAGAAACAGAAATAAATATGAAAAATATACATTTTCCTTATGATCTTTTTTAAACTTGGAAGGAATGTAATGATAGATCAAGTTATGCATTAGAGACCCTAGAGGGATAAACAAACGAGTTATTTTATAAAGAGCTGCGAGAAGATATGATTGTTTTTTTAGCGTTTTATACTGATTAACCGTCATTGGAATCCAAGCATTATCAAAATAAACAGTGTTTTCCGGCGCATAAAGCTCATTTGTATGTTGGTGGTGGGCGGCATGTGAATACTTCCATGCATAATAAGGATAGAAAGTGGGGATAAATAAAATATGCCCCAAGAAAGAATTAAGCCATTTTTTTCCTGTAAGTGACTCATGAGCGCAGTCATGCCCTAAAACAAAAAGAGAAGTAAATACAAATCCCATTACAAACCAAGATAAAGGAAATAATGCTGCGTAATCTAAACTCCAAACAACAAACGAAAACGCCCCCGCAAATAAAAATTGTATAAGACCAAATAATAAAAACAATGATGCTTTCACTGGATTGGGTTTAAAACAATCCTCCCTTACTGTTTTTTTAATTTCGCTTAGAGTTGGTTCTTTTTCCTCTAAAAATTCTAAAGGTTCTATAGTTTGTATCATTTACATCTCCTATTTTAATCTGGTGCTATATATTTAACAGCGTTCAAATATGTCAATAAATATTTAATGCCGTTAGTTATATTCAACACTAATTAAATACCTTTCGCCAAGATCACTTTGGATTTGTGTAAAAACAAGATTTTACTTGCTCAAAACCCTTGACCAAAATAAATTACGATTCCGAAACTATGAAAAAAAATAAACCTGTTTCTAAAAAACGAGAACGAAGAGTAAGAAATAGCTTAAACCGAACGGAAATCTTATCTACCGCCTTAACTATAGTTCAAAGGGATGGAGTTGAGAGTTTGAGTATGAGAAGAATTGCCAAAGAATTAAATTGTAGTGTCGCAAGTCCTTATGCTCATTTTACAAACCAACAAGAAATTATCCAAGCCTTACTCTCCCAAGGAGAACAAAAACTTACCTCCGATTTAAATCTAGCAAAAGCATCTTCCCAAAATCCACTGGAACAAGTCTCTGCCATAGCTCATACATATTGGGAGTTTTCCGTAGAAAACCGTGGTCTTCATAAACTCATGTTTAGCTCCGGTGGAGGATTGCATAAAAAGTTTTTTGCGGCACCCAGCAGTTACCGAGTTTTTCTAAAAACTGTCCGCGATGCCTTAAAAAAGGAATCTAACGAAATAGCAAGACCTAGGTACAACTCTATCGCACGAACTATGTGGGCATGGATGTACGGGTTATTAGTTTTACAAATGACAGATCTCTTAAATAGAGAAAAATTAAAACAAGACCCTATAGAAGAAGGAATGTTACTTTTTCAATATCTTTTCAAAAATGAAGTCTCTGAGAAGAAAAAAATAAAATAAGGGTAAAAAATTATTTAATGACATATCTGAAAAATTATGTTTCTTAGTTGTGGATGTTTAGAAAAACATATTTAAAACTTACTTTCAGGCTTGAGGCTTTCACTCATACAGTCCCACTGCCATTCGCTATTTATTTTTCAGTAGTTACAGGCTCTGGTTCTTATTTATCCAAAGACGAAATGCTAACCGTTGCTCTTGCCGGCTCTATTAATGCAACCGCGCTAATTATACTAGGTTGTGTATGGAGATGGTTTTATCTAAAAAAACTTCTTTTAGAAATTAAATCTATTTATACTGACGCATCTAAATCTGTTGAAGATAAAGTCAAACTAAAGATCAAGCTCCTCAAATACCCTTTTAAAGAAGCAAGAATTATTGTTTTAAGATGGATAACAGGAATCATTGGCTCTCATTTATTTATTATCTTAGTAGCTGGTCTTAGACCCGGTTTACATTTAACTGCTCCATTTTTATTTCTAATGATTACCCCTATTTCGTATATCGCTTATTTTTTTATTAGTGAGAATGTACTTGGAGGAATTTTTAAATTAAGAAAAGTAAAAGAAATTGAAATTGGAATAGATCAAATTCCACAATTCAATTCTTTTCAGCGAATTACTCTTTCCATGGTGGCTATTACTGTTATGCCGGTAATCGTATTGGGTTATATGTTATATGGAATCAAAATAGGACTCGTAAAATTAGATGATCCTAGTTTGCATTTAA
The DNA here is from genome assembly GCA_017996175.1 of Leptospiraceae bacterium. Classification (GTDB taxonomy): domain Bacteria; phylum Spirochaetota; class Leptospiria; order Leptospirales; family Leptospiraceae; genus UBA2033. The sequence goes on along the minus strand of JAGOHK010000033.1, from coordinate 13,722 downwards.
TCATCATGAGTGTATTATTTCCTGTTCCTGTAATCATAGTCGGTTACGTCGTCGCAAAAACTTTTAGAAACGGGATTATGGGAATCAACGAACATTTAAACCAATTGGGAAAAGGGAATTTTTCGATTGTAAGTATGCCTACCTCTTCCGATGATTTTGGATTACAGGCATATAACTTAAATCAAATCATTAAAAAAATAAAATCTCTTTACCACGAAGTTTTAGATCTAAACGTAAATCTAGAACATAAAGTTGAAGTAAGAACAGAAGAGTTAAATTCCTCTCTAAAAAAAGTAGAAGCCCTAAAAGTTCAACAAGATGGAGATTATTTTTTAACCAGTCTTCTTTTGCGTCCTCTAGGGCAAAATCTTGCGATGAGCAAAAACTTTGAATTTACTTTTTTTGTAAAACAAAAAAAACACTTTGAATTCAGAGGAAAGGAATATGAAATCGGGGGTGATCTCTGTGTTACCCACACAATCCAATTACAGGGAAACACATTTCACGTTTTTCTAAATGGAGATGCAATGGGAAAATCGATTCAAGGAGCAGGCGGATCTTTAATTTTGGGTTCAGTATTCCAATCCATCATCGAAAGAACGCTGTTATCCCCTAATCTCTCCGAACAATCTCCAGAACTCTGGCTAAAAAATGCATTCATTGAAATGCATAAAGTTTTCGAAAGTTTTAGCGGCTCGATGCTTGTCTCGATTGTGATTGGACTTCTAGACGAAATGAATGGTTTTATTTATTATATTAATGCAGAACACCCACCAAGTATTCTTTTCCGAGATGGAAAAGCTCATTATATAGAGGAAGAATCTAATTTTCGTAAACTCGGTACACTACAAATTGATTCCAGTATTTTTGTGCAAACCTTTCAATTACACCATGGGGATATTTTACTTATAGGCTCGGATGGAAGAGATGATATTCGAATGTTAGACGCAAACCAAATTGCAAATATAAATACGGACTCTGAAAGAATTCTAAAATTAGTCGAAGCGAATAACTGCAATTTACCACAAATTTATGAATCGCTTATTCAATGCGGAGAGGTTACAGATGATTTGTCTCTACTTAAAATCGACTATCACAAAACATCCATTTTGCCGAAACATGCATATCTAGAAATCGAACTGGTATTAAATGCAGTAAAAAATTATACAGACAAAAAAAATTACAAAGAAGCCCTAGAAATACTAACAACGAAATCAAAAGAATATCCAGAAGAATATAATTTTTTAAAATATCTGTCAGAGACATTTGCATTAAGCGGAGATTATAAACATGCCATTTCTTTCGGTGTTCGTTACATTAACTTTGTTCCATCGGATAATGATTTTTTTTATTCTGTTTCTACATTTTACAGGCAAATAACTGACTACATAAACGGAATCGAAATCGGAGAAAGACTTCGCCTGAGAGAACCGCAAAATGTAAAAAACTTATTACACCTTTCTGAACTGTATTCACTGAATCAAAACTATGCACGGGCGGAAGAATTAATACAATATTCTTTAAAACTCGACCCAGAAAATGCTATTGCACTTTCGCTGCGTGAAAGAATTGCAAATAAAAAAAATAAATAGTATTGATACCAAACGTCAAAAGAATACACCTATTTTAAAATTAGAAAAGTACGTTTGGTCTATACCAAATGTTATTTAAATAAAGTCCTATGGGTAATTATTATTGTCATTTGGTATATATACCTCGATTAAAATTAAATCTCCTACTCCCAGTCACAAGTTTTTAGAACAATATCTTCTACTTGGGTAATAGAGGGATTATCCCCACAGAGAGGGCAGGATTTATTTTTGGGAATTTGGATTTTTCTAAATTCCATTGATTTGCTTTCAACAGAGAGGATACTTCCAAATAACCCCTGCTCAAGCCCAAGTAGGAACTTAATAGACTCTGTAGCCTGGATTGAGCCCACAAGTCCTGCAACACTACCAATGACTCCAGCCTCTGCACAATTAGGAACACTGTCTGCATCTGGTGGAGAATTAAAAATACATCTATAACAGGCTGTTTTATTGGGTAAAATGCCAATTACCTGTCCCTCAAATCGCAAAATTCCAGCAATCACGAGAGGGATATTAAAAAAATGACACGCATCGTTAACCAAAAATTTTGTCTCAAAATTATCCGAGCCTTCTAACACTAAATTAGAACCTTTAAAAATATTTTCTATATTGGAAGCGGTTAATCGTTCGTTATGCAAAACAATTTTTATATTAGAATTCAGACTAGAAATTACATGTTCTGCTTCTTCTACTTTCGATTTATTTACCGATGAGGTACTATATAAAATTTGTCGTTGTAAATTAGTAAGATCCACTTTATCTGAATCAATAATCCGAATTTCACCTACTCCGGCAGCGGCTAAGTAATATAAGGCGGGACTACCCAGACCGCCAGCACCTACAACTGTTACGACAGAATCCTTTAGCCTCTCTTGACCTTTTCTTCCAACTTCGGTTAATAGAATATTTCTAGAATAACGAGTTATTTCTGATGAGGATAACATGTATTACTCTTTAAACTTTTTTTTGATTCTATCAATTAGGTCAGCCACAAATTCATCTTGCCTATGATGAATATCTGAGTATTGAACTGCATACCTTGCATCTGAGTCATATCCGTTCTTGATAGAAATGTTTAAGATTGATAGGAGACAAACATACACCACATCTGAATTTGATTCTGACATTATCTTACTCTTAAGGCTTGCTATGCTATTTTTTTCTTGGATATATCCTAATGAATTTGCACAGGCAACTGCAACCCGTGGACTACTCGTTCTTTTTAATAAATCCTGTATTTCGGAAATATATTTTTTTTCTTTTTTTTCTCTACCAATTATATCACAGGCTGCAATTTTTTCAGCCTCCGTTCCAGAAGATAGATTTTTTACATGAATATCTAGTTCCACCTCTGCTGCTAATGATACAAATGTTCCCAAAATACAAATTAAAAAAAAGCTTTGTTTAAACATTGAATACCTCAGTTTACTCATAAGTAATAAAATAATTCTTTCGTTTTAGCTGCAATAATTTTACGATTCTGGCTTAAATTCCTTCCAACTGAATTCACTCGAAAAATATCCCTAGAAAGAAGAAATTCAACTAGACGTTGAAAGCAAAATTAACATTATGTTTACAGTGAAAAAGATAAGATGATTTTTATGACTTCTAGAATTTCTGGAATCCCAGGTAAGAAAGCAAGTTTGTCAAAAAATTTCACTTGCATATTTTTGAGTGTTCTATTAATCTTACTGCATATTTTGGAAAACTGATGAAAAGAAAAATACCTTACCTATTAATTGTCGCAATGTTAATTCAATTTGCTTTTTGTAAATCTCAAGAAGTGAAAGAAGAAGAGCCGGATGATGTTTTAGAAGAAGAGCTCAGAGCGGAAGCGGAGCCGATCAGAGAAATTAGAGATAGAGATTTAAAAGAAGACGTAAAGAAACCTCTAAAGAAAAGATAAAGGATTTGTAGTTGCTCACATTTGAAAAACTTTTTCTATCCCTTTTACCGATACCATTCTTCATATTACTATACCAGAGGCATTTCCTCAAAAACTCTCGGTATACAATTTATCTAGATGCATTTTTGTATGGTGTCCTTCAGGCAGCTCTTCTACTTTTAGTGTTCCCGTGGATAGATGATTTTATCCCTTCTGAAACTAAAGTATTTACCGGATTTGTAAACGCAGCTTTGTTTGAAAAAACAACAGCCTTTTTATTTTTATTTTATCTTCTAAAAAAACAATACAGCAACCTCAATGTAAACGAAAGTGTTTGTTTTGGAATGTTTTTAGGAATTGGGTTCTCTGCATTAGAGAATATCTTCTATGCAATCCAAACAAATTCTTCGATGATATTTCTTCGCATGTTTACCTCCGTTCCACTGCATATTACAACCTGTGGGATAATAGGATATTACCTTGCACTAAAAGCAGTTTATTTTACTAGGTTGAACCGATTTACTAATCTTTTTTTCGCGTATACAATTCCTCTTCTATTTCATGGAATCTATGATTCATGTTTACTTTTCGGAAATGAGATTACCTATATAATTGGACCAGAACTTGTATTCCTAATGCTTGCACTCGAATATTTAATGGCGAGGGCTTTAGCGCTTCCAAAAAAAGAAGACTTAGTAAAGCAAAACCTCGCTCTCGAGGACTGGGAGGCAATCCAGCTACAACCGCAGTATGAAAGATGGATTATCCGCTCAATGGGAAAAAAGAATGCTGAGTTTGTGCCTTTTTTTATGATTTCCATTGAGTTAAAAAGAGGATTCTTCATAGCAATACTTTTAATCCTATCTGTTTTGTTTTATTTTTTTCAAATAGAGATGGTTGCTTACTTCGATTTAAAACTAAACAACTTTGAACTTATTACTTTGTTTGCCATTTACCCCATCGTACTTGCTTTTAACTTATTTTTGCTTGGTGCGATTAATCCTGAGTATTTCAAGAATAGCATTATCAGTATTCCCATTATCATGGAAGTAAATGTTGAAAATGGTCTTGATACTAAATCTATGGTTGGATCTGAGGTTACTTCATTCAATAGCTTTCTTAGAACTTTTGATACCCTAGAAATTGGACATGAGATTGAAATATCTTATTTATATTCTGATTTTAAATCCCCACCTATCAAAGGAAAAATTATCTGGGATAACCACGAAGATTTTGAAAGACCAATGGGAAGTATCATACGCTTTGATTCCCTTCCGAAAGGGTTTACTAGGTTTTTATTTCAATATCAGTTTTACAAATTGGGCAAAGGAATTCTTTATAATCTCAAATTTCCCGGATTTAAAAAAATTCGAAAATTGTTTGTAAAAGAATCCACTGTAATGGAGCACAATAATTATTTTACTGCAGGAACTATTCTATTTAAAGAAAATGAAACAGGACAAAAATTCTATCTTTTGAAAAAAGGAAGCATAGAAATTTGCAAACATACAGAGTCAGGCGAGAAAATTACTCTCGGATTTGTAGAATCAGGACAGATATTTGGTGAAATGTCAATTCTCGGAAATCAACCAAGATCAGCAAGTGCTATCTGTATGACAAATTGTGTGGTAGCGACTGCTGATGGTGCGAACTTAGAAGCACTGATAAAAGGAAATCCAGATTTTTCTTTAAAATTAATCCAAACTCTTGCGACAAGAGTCGGTTATTCAGAACGGCTTTTAAAAAGTAGAATTCAGGAAATAGAAAATGAACTCAACATTGAAAAAGAAAAAAATAGAATATTAGAAGAGAGAATGAGTAAGAACTTAATTGTAAGTCCAGACACCGATTCGGAAAGAGACACAAATGAAAATCCCGATAAAAATCCGAATGTAAACCCAGTTGTAATTTCTAATACAAATCCCAATGTGAGCTCTACTATAAACTCAAATATAAACCCGCAAAAAAATAAGGGAAAAAAATCTCACAAAGAACCCAGAAAGAAATTCTAATTTAGATTTCACTTTAGGTTCTTGGTGAAGATTTTTTCTAAGTTATCTTTTTTCTTCAGTTGAAAAATTAAAGGGAAGGTAAGCAGGACAAAATCTAAAAATTGCCGTACCTAGTGGAATAACACCAATTAGCCCCAACCAAGAAGAAAAATAAACTCCCACCCCAATAATCCCCAGTCCCAAAATTCCCCTAATAACTCTATCCGTATTTCCCATATTACATTTCATAATTTTACCCTCACCTATTTTACTTCAGGCATGTCAGAAAGACCACCACCATTGACTACATTCTTAAACCCATTTGCTTCCAAAATAGCTTTGGCTTTCGACGATCTTCCACCTGATCTACAATAAACTACGACTTTACCGTCCTTGTTTCCAAAATCCTTCAACTTTGATTCCACTTGATCTACAGGGATATTCTTTGCATTCGGGTAATGACCTGATGCATATTCTTCCCCAGTTCGAACATCTACAATCAAAGCACCATCTTTGATATGACTAATCACTTCTTTTTTATCCACAGCTGATATTCCTCCGTTAACCAATTTTAAGGCAAAGAAAATTCCTAAAATTCCAATTGCCAGATAGATTAAATTTCCTATATTTACTTTCATATATACCATAGGGGGTATATTATAAAAAAAAGCAAGCAAAAAAATATTTGACCTCTATACTATATAGGGTATGCTATGATAAAAATTGCAATTGAGGTAAAATATGACTAAACAGAAAACTGATCTAATTTCTAGGCTCAGCAGAATTCAAGGACAATTAGAAAGTATTAAGAGAAGTTTAGAATCTGATGTAGATATGGAATGTATAAAAACAATGCATTTAATTAAAGCTGCAAATAATGCTCTTAAAAAATTCGGAGAAGCTTATGTATCCAATCACATGGACGAATGTATGAGTGGGAAAAATCCCAAAAAGAGTATAGAAAAAGAATTAAAATCTGTTATCGAAGCTGCATTTACTTTGTAAGCTAGGTTAAAATTTCTTGCAATGAATCAGAATCAAATTCCTGTTGTAAGTATATTTTTGTATGAGCATAAAAATAAAAAACAGCTTACATATTTACTTTCTTTCATTTCTTACGGGAATAATTACAGGTTTATTTGTAATTTTATTCTCTAAGATTTTAATATTTTGTGAAAGGTTGTTTCATTTCGATCAGATTCCATTTAACAACCTCTATTCATTCGAATTAAACTGGTTTAGTTTAATTTTACCAGTGTTAGGCGGAATCCTAGTAGGACTTATCACCCATTACTATTGCCCAGAGGCTAAAGGCAACGGAATTGATGGTCTACTAGATGCTTTTCACAATCAAAATGGTGAAATACGTGGGCGAATTTCAATATTTAAAGCTATAGTTACGATTCTTACTCTGTCATCGGGAGGAAGTGCAGGCAAAGAAGGACCCTCCGCACAAATCGGGGCAAGCATTGGTTCCAAAATTAATAATGTATTCGGCGGTGGGGCAAGGGCAAGGAGAACATTACTATTAGCCGGTGCCGCCGCATCTCTAGGAACTATTTTCCAAGCACCACTCGGGGGAGCGATCACGGCAATTGAAATGGTCTACAAAGAAGATATTGAAAGTGATGCACTCATTCCCGCAATTATATCTTCCGTATCCGCTTATTTTCTTTTGAGTTTTTTTGGATTTGTTCACAGAGATTTATTTACTTTAAGCGAACTTTCACCAAAGTATTTACCTCTATATCCAATACTCGGAATAATTTGTTTTTTTGTAGGGCTAATACTCGTTAAACTCATTCAGAAGGTAAAATTATTTTTTATCAATTGGAAAATATATCCACCATTTAAGCCAGCCATCGGTGGACTCGTATGTGGAATAGTATATCTTTTTTTTCCCGTTGTTGCAGGAACGGGTGAAACTTATCTCCAAGATTTTTTGCTTAAACCTGAGACTTACACTGCGATCCCTAAAATCGAAATGATACAATTTGCACTTTTTGTTATTGGATTTAAAATTTTAGCTACCTCTTTTACGATAGGATCTGGTGGCTCCGGTGGAATTTTCGGACCTTCGCTATTTTTAGGCGGAACGATTGGAATGTTTGTAGCAGAAATTGCGGGACTATTTTATAATTTAGATCCCCAACATTATAAAAGTTTTATTTTAGTGGGAATGGGCGCGTTTTATGCAGGCGTAGCCAGTGCCCCGATTGCGGCAATGATAATGGTTTGCGAAATGGTGGGTAATTATGTGTTACTTCCTCCTCTAATGTTTTGCTCCATTGTTGCATTTTTATTATCTAGAAAATTAAATCTTTATCAAGGTCAAATTCTAGATAGGTTTCATTCACCTGCTCATCATTGGGATATCCAAACCGATATTTTGCGGACAATGCCTATTTACCACTATAAAACCTATTTACATAATTCGGCAGTTATTAAGATAACACAGTCTATTCGAAAAATTAAAAAACAAGCACTAGAAAGGGATGAAAAAGATTTTATTGCTCTAGATAGAAAAGGAAATTATATAGGAATAATATCCACACTACAAATCATGCAACTAGATGAGAAAACGAAAGTTAATCTTCAAGACTATGTAGAAAAAATCCCAGCTATTACTCTAAGACAAAACTTAGGAGAAGCCCTCGATTTACTCTTAACGAATAACTTAGATAAAGCAGCAGTTATCGACGATGAAAAAAACTTTCTCGGATATATTCGTTATCAAGAAATTTTAGAACTTTACTTTTCAAAACTTAGAAAGTAAACTTGTACCTATGAATCACTCATTTCAGTTTCGATATATCTCCTTAAATATCTTTGGAATCATACTTTTAAATTTCATTCACTGTGCATCTTATCCCCCAGTAATAGAAAAGGAAATTCCCGTATTAGAGCATCTAACCAAACAAGACAAAATCAAAGAATGGATTCGTTCTGATTGCGGTAGTTGCCATACCTCAACTCTTTCCACCGCCAAACCAAAAGCATTGTTGGTATTCGATTTAAAATTTACAGACTGGATGAGTCGGATGAATAAAAAACAATTAGAAAAAACATTTATTCAAAGACTCGGTAGAACCGTGAAAGATGAAGACAGACAAATAGTTTCGGATGCCCTTGGGGCGGAACTATTTCGAAGAAATAAGAGTAAACCATTATAGAAGCAAATACATAATTAATGTTTGGATTTTTAATTTCGTCTAGGGTACAAGAATGAATAATTGATTTAGTTTTTTCGGAAGCATATTATGATTTAATTCCTGAAGTAATTTTCTGTAAAGTTTCTTTTAAGAATGAATCACCCGAAAAGTCAGATTGATCCGCGGCTTCACTTGCTTAGCCGTTTTAGGAATTTTATGTTCCCAAAAATGCTGAGTCTCACCTCGCATCAACGCAAAACTTCCATGTGTAAGCTCAACATCTGTTTTGAGCGACTTATCCTTTAAATGCCGAAGCTTAAAAACTCTCGTTTCTCCAAAACTTACAGAGCCAATCACGGGATTTTTTCCGAGTTCAGGCTCATCGTCTGCGTGCCAGTCAACACTATCTTTGCCATCTCGGTAGAGGTTAATGAGTGCACTTGTAAATTTCACCTTGGAAATTGTTTCAATTCTATCTTTGATTTCTACTAACTGCGGCAACCAAGGATTAGGCTTCATAGGAATTCCTGAATACGAATAATTCTTATTATCCTCTCCATACCAAGCATTGAGCCTTGGAATATCCACATACTTATTGAACATCCAAATTTTATCTTGTTGCCATTTTACATTTTGAAGTAAGTATCCGAAGAAGAAATCACTTTCTTCTTCTTTAAAAAAGTTGGGATAGAAAAACAACTCTCCATCGCGGGGTAAAAGATTCTTACCCGTTGGTTTGAGATCAAGTGACTGGAAAAGGGAAGGAGTTGTCATTGTTCTGATATTCATTTGATTCTATGTAGTCATTGGATTCAATTTTTTAGAAAAATGAATCAGTATACCATTCGTATCGAAATGTGGGGGACAAAAAGATATTTAAACCATTTCAACATATTTGAGAATAAGCGTAATCGTTTCTGTAAAATAGCATACCACTCTTTCTAATAGAAGAATTTTTCTTTGTTTCAAACCATGGTCTCATTTATAGAAATTTGGTATACTCTACTTTTTTATCCATATTTACCTTTTCTAAATTGAAAAACACTCGAGTAGCAGGATCGTTTTTGATAAAGATATACTTTAGCGCACAAGTCCAAATTTGAGGACAACGAAATTCCTACAGCCGCCAGGAAATACGAGACTTTTGGGGCAAAATCTACAAAGTCGGCAATCAGTAAGTATACCAGAAAAGCAGAGATGGACATCCCAAAACTGACTCGATACAACTTCAACTCAGCCCAATCTTCCAAAACAGGTCTAAATGCAACTTTAATTAGATTCTGATTTTTCTCTTGGTATTTGGTTGTGAAATTACGGTAGGATGGAACTAGTCCTCTTGCTATATGAATTTTGTAGTTAAAAAGTAGATAGGAAACATACGCTCGAACCCCGCGATGTTGAGCAACTTTTTCCATGAACTTTTTGTAGTATTTTTCCGGAATCAAAAGGGTAGAGTTGATTTCGGTAAATGGATTTTTTTCGCGTGGGAAATGTCTTACATTTGTATCAACTGTCTTTCCATTTTCATACCCTTCGGCATGCATTCCAACATAATCATCCATCATCTTACTTAACTCTTCTTGCAAATATTCATAGAATTCCATGTTTCTTTTCCCTCATACAGATTGGGTAATGAAATAGTCACAATGTGCGCATTTTTATTCTTTTTTTAAAAGAAAATTAAAAAATTTGCGGAAATGAATTTACATAAGATATTTCTGCATCCACATCACTAAGTGATTTTGGGAATCTTTAGTTCTTGAGACCCCCGACAAAAAAAATCGGGGGTGACATTAACATAATTTTTTACATCGAGTCTAAGTTAATTGCCTTATTCCACTACATAATCCTTCAACCCTTTTAGTTTGAAGTTTGGATCACATTGTTTTGGTTCTTTGCCGTCCTTAAACTTAGCGAAGGTCATTGCGACATACTCACCGCTAGTCGGTGTAAACATGGCACGAACATCCTCACGAGTTAAATTTCTGTCGGAATAATTTTCTTTTGGATTTATTTTTGCACAACCAACGAACTTTGGTTTACCTGTAGGACACTGACCTTCATACATTGGATGTGACTCTGCCTCTTTTAATTCTGCTGGAGTAGCTACGTATTCGGGAGAACATTTTTCTTGGAATGTTACTTTGACATCTCCATTGACTAACTTCCATTTGCCGCGATCGAATCCTTTACCTTCACAATCAATCTGGTAACCACCGATATTTAAAGCAACGCCTGATTTACAAAGATAGAAGTATTCTGGTTGTCTTGGTCCTTCTTCTGTGATGATTCCATTTAGCGCAGACTCGTCGTAATTCGCTTTAGCTTTGATGGATTTGAGTTTTGTTTCCCAATCCGGTTGTTTACGAAGATTTGCCATATCAGAATCTTTTTTGATATACTCAAATGCGTTGTATCCTCGCTCGACTGCACTCGCTAAATACTTATACGCGTTATCCGGCTTATTCATAAGGCTATAAGAACAGGCAATATTATAAAGTGCAAGCTCTGGACGTGGTGGATCAAGTTTTAATGCGATTTCATAAGCTTTAATCGAATCTTCATAACGTTTAACGTTTGCAAGGCTATTTCCATAATTGTAGTAAACTTCGCCTGTTGGATACTTGTCGATAGCCGCTTCATACTTAGGAATTGCGTCTTTGTCTTTTTTGGACTTGTAAAGTTTAAATCCTTCTGCATTTAGTTTAGCCGCTTCATTCTTTGCACTTACTTGGTCTGTGATATTTTTCATCCAGAAGTTGTTAAAGGAATACTTTGCCCATTTGTAGGACAGGTAATCTTTTTTAATGTCTTCTGCGGTTACACCTTGTAAGGCGATTGTGAGGAGTAAGATGGTTAGTAGTTGTTTCATGGTTTTGTCCTTGTGTGGTTAATGTTGAACTTCTCCGAGTGTTAGCGATCGAACGGGGTCATGTTTTTTATCTTCTTGAAAAAACATGACCATAGTGAGAGCGCGGCGGCGGTTACAAATTGTATGGGTTGAATAAACGTAGGGGTTGAATATATTCAACCCCTACGTTTATTCAACCCCCACACGTAAAATGTCGCCGCAACACCCTAAGCAATCAGTGCGAGTGTAGCTTTTTTCTTCCTGTTGAAAATCTCTTCTTCTGACTCTTCTACGATTTGTTCATCAGGAACAACTTTGAAAATAGGTTGTCCTTTTCCGATGATCTTACCGTCTGAGTCTTCTAGGAAACCTTTGACGATGGTTCCACTAAATGGAGCGACAATTTTGTTGAACATCTTCATGACTTCAATGATAAAGAGCGGCTGACCGGCGTTAAACCTATCACCAACTTTAATCATCGGAGGCAAGTTCGGAGCTTCTTTGGAATAGAACATTCCGCCCATTGGAGCGATGATCTCATCAGACTTCGCCTTTGGTGGAGGAGCTAGGAACTTGATGAGCTTATTCACATTAGCCACATCTGCAAATTCAGGTGGAACTACTGCGTCAAGCGTCTCGTTCATTCCTACTTTGAAAAATCCTGCCGCCTCTCCTACTTTAGGAACCATCTTTAGAATATCAAGTCCAAGTTGGAAACCAACATGCGAGCCCATACATTTTTCCCAAACTGCCGATGGGATTTTTTCTGGTGCTGGGTTTTTGTTGTTACGAAGTGCATCGTCAAAATATGCAAACGACTCGTTCTTACCGGATAACGCCTGTAAGTCACGATAGAACGCAAGTCCTTCTTCTAAAATCACAGCATCATGATCCCAAATCTGATCGCAAGGTGCTTTTCCTGCTTCTTTTTCTAGATTCAAGTATTCATACATGTCATGTAACAACTCAAGCGGATTACGGGTAAATTCTACTTTGCCGCTCACGATTTTCCAAGACTTATTGTTGTGGTATCCTAAAAATCCTGCAAGCAAATGGGAGTTTTCAAAGAGTAATTTGATCGGGCGGGTAATCAGTGTTAGCTTTCTAGAAAGTAATTTTCCGAGAACCGCATCTTCTTGAGATTGCTTTTTGCTAGCTTCCTTCCAAACAATTTCCATATCCACGTCTTTTAGAATCGAAGCAAGAGAACCAACAGCCGCGAGGTAGGATAACATGAATTTTGTGTTTGGTTTGAACATCACGTCATGTCCAAGTATCCAGTTAATCAAACCATAATGCACAGGCATGTTCGTTTGCAAATCGTTTCCACGAAGCTCTGTGATTTTGATAATTTCTTTGAGTCTTTCTAGGTTTTCTTTTCTAGACTCGCCGTAACTCACAAGTAGTGCAATATTGGAATCATACGCTCCTGCCAAACGATAGTGGATAAATGTTCCCGTATCAGGATTACGAATTCCAATTCCTTGGTCGTCTCGAATTTCATACTGACTTGGTTTAGACCAGTTTTGAATTAACCCACCTGCGTGTGGTTGGAGAGCTTGGTTAGTTGCATTTACCCGCACTTCTGCTCCGGAAATATTTCTTGGAACACGAGTTGGTTTTGGAACACGTTTTCCGTGAACGGCTAACAGTGCCATAGCCTCAATAAGACTTTCTACAATGAAAAAATCATTTGCGTTCGATGGGTTTACAAATTTCAACTTGTATGCCATCTCTGTTACACGATGCTCCACTTGGATACGAGTATTCATTTCCATGAAGAAATGATTGGTTCCTTCTACAATCGACTCGAAAGTTGACACGCTATCTAATTTCACAGCCGCGCCGAAACGTTCCGATTGTTCTTCCATTTCGGTTAGAACTTTTAAATCTCCTTTAAGAGTTTCTGCTTTTTTTGGATCTTTGGAAGAAGCAATTTCTTGCTCTAGCATTTCTCTTGTGTTAGAAATTTCTAAAAGTTTTTGTTCGTGCATTTGTAGAGAACAGTCACGTCCACCAAGGGCTAACGACCATTCGCCGTTTCCGATAAGTTGGATTTCGTTGTGTCGAGTGTTTTCGATGTTTAACTCGATGAGGAAGTTTCTGTTAGAACCAACACCAGTCACTTTTGACTCAGCTAGAATTTCCATAACAGCGGCTTTTGCCTCTGATTTATTTCCAATAATACGCTGACCCTTACCGCCACCGCCGCCGATGTATTTGAAACGAATTCGGTTCTTTGGATATTTTT
>JAGOHK010000146.1 GCA_017996175.1 Leptospiraceae bacterium | reverse complement strand
TTTTATTTGTTGTAACTAAATGTAGCGATTCATGGGGTTCATATAAAAGTGCCTGCTATGCTGATAATGGTTGCAATGATGCCTTTGCTAGTTGCTACATCACCTTTGTATTAGTAGTTCCTAATAAGGATCAGTTAAATTCTCTATGTGCATTTAGAGCATATTCCTGTCAAAAATTTTGTGACAAGTGTGAAAAATATCTAGGAAGTCCAGGTCATGCTCCTTGTTTCACTAATCAATACAAACCATTCTTTGGTTTAGCAGATGGAAAGGAAAAGCAATAAGGCTAATGGCGAACAGAATGAGTAATACAACCATACACCCAAGCCCCGCGTTAAGGATGCGAAGGCGCTGGGTTTGCGACCAAGCAAACGGGAAGGAAGCGTGGTCAATAAATTGCATACTCCAGCAGAGCTTAATCTCTGCGGCTAATCGCAATTTATTGACCATGGCTCGGCTGTTGGCGAACGAAAGTGAGGGGCGGACGGACAGCCTGACGGCGCATTACATGGAGTATCTGCTCTAAATGCGTTTAATCATCCTTATTCACTTGATTCGCCATTATGTTGCGCCCATAGGAAGCAACATTGAGTTTAACGCCCCAGAGTTCGATAACGATTATTACTGACAGATATGGGAACGTTGAAATGGAAAAATAAGGAGATACGAAATGCAGATTTTAAGCAAACTTATAGTGTTTTTATTACTACATATTTTTATGAGTAACTGTTTTCAGGGTGGATTCAAAAGACAATGTCAGACTGATGTGGGTTGTCATAATGCATTTCCCAGTTGCATTATGACTTTTGCCATGATTATAGAGGGGAGAGATGAATTGAATACTTTTTGCGCACAAAGAGCTATTTCATGCAAAGTATACTGCGAAAAATGTGAAAGAGATTCCTTAGATGGTAAAAATCCTAAATGTGAAACCAAACAGTATAAGCCATTTTTTGGATTGGCAGGAGAACTTAAACATTACAACGATTATCTGGATTATTAAGTTCATCCCGAAAACGCAAAAGGAAATTATTCACTCGTTTTTTATAGAGTAGCATTACAACTAGTATGCATTTTGGAATACACTATTTAAAAAATGGAATTTACTTTTGGCGAACAGTATACAAACAAAGGGGCTAATGGCAAATGAGAAAGTTAAAAATAAGGAGAAAAAGTTTGATGAGAATTAGTGTAAAGTTGGGGTTAGTGGCGGTTCTATTTTTGTACTTTGTAAATTGTGCAAGTACAAATATTCATGTAAAGTCACCAGAGCAAAAATTGATTTATTCGTTTAGTGATTTACCTGTTGAAACAAAGAAAAGTTTTGAAGTTGTAGAAACGAACTGGTATTGGTTTGGAATGAAAATCGGTAGCGGTATTGATGTTGACGCAATCATTCGAAAAGAAATTTATTACGTTCGAGATCCGAAAGGAGTGAAAAATTTAAAAGTCAAAGTGTTTAATAAAACATGGTTTGCCTATTCCTTTTTACCTAATCCTGCCGGAATCATTTCGTCTACGTATACAGCGGTCATTGGAAGTGTATTAGGTTTTACTAATAGAAGCTTTCATGTGCAAGGAGAAATATTTTAATGCTAAAACATTTATTTTATATTTTAATCATTTTCATTTTCTGTGCCTGTAGTACTGCCCCTGGAGAATTTGATATTCATCCAGATCATCTAGTGGGACAGAAATTTTTCAGTCCTACTAAAAACGCCGATAGGCTTTTCGTTTTAAATTCTGTTCCTGGTTTGAAGCCGATCAAACAAGTAAAAGTCGCTTTTACTGAATATTTCCCTCTTCCTGTTTTTATATTTAGCCTTGGTGGAAAAAAGAATATTGATTTGGAAGAAGTTTTAGCAAGTGAGCTAGTTTCTGTTTTAGATAAAGTAGATTCTAAAACAGAAATTTTAGTTGTCCATAATATTCAATTGAGCATGAAAACAAATCAATTTTGGGAGTTTAGCAATAATTATATTCCAGGTGGTTATTTTGGTAGATATGTTGCTTGGGAATGTATGGCTGAGGTAGGATCAATTTCTAAAGAAAATTTGAAAGCACTTTTGTCCTCTAACTCAACGAATATAATCGAACCTGTAAAAAAATAAGAGCATCCTTTTGACTTTCATAAGTTACTAGATGTTGGAAAAGTAGTTACCATTTTTGGAGGAGAAAGTCCTTATTCAGGAGAATCTTCCTCTTAAAATTAGAGTAAGGAATAAAAATAATATGAAAATAAAAACATACCTAATGTTGCTTTTAATTCTAAATTGTATTTCCGTAACAAATCTTAAATTAGATAAGGAAAGTGCAAAATTAGAAAAAGAAAATTATTACTTCGTAAGTGATAAGCTTGGAGAAGGAAGACCATATTCCTTTCGAGACTTAATGGAATTAATTTCAAATCAAAATTATGAAATGCAAGAAATTGAATCTGAGACTTCTATAAAAAATAAGAAATATTATAAATTGTATGTTAAACATTTGAATGAACCGAGTATATGGAAAAGTTTTTTATTAATTTTTAGTATTATGACTTTTTCAATTATACCTGTTGAGACAAATACTACCGTTCAATATAATATTGATAGAATCGAAAATGGAAAAATAGAACAATCATTTAAGTATGAATACGAACTATTTTTTTGCATGTCTTTATTTAGTCTAAATTGCAGATTTTTTAATGAAAAAAATTATACTTCTGCATTTTCTGCATCGAGTCGATTGAAGGAAGAAGTTAATAAACCAATTGCAAAAGTATTTGTAAATCGAGCTATAGAGTCCGAAGAAAAAAGGAAATGAAAATTAATGATGCGAAAAGTTTTGATAAATATTAAAATTTTTTTTATGATAAACTTACTCTTCAATTGTTTGTCTATAAATTATTTAAAACTGGATGAAAAAAAATTTCAGCCCAAAGAAAATTCAATACTATATAAAATCGAAGATAATCAGCAATTTGGAAATAAACATGGATTACAAAAAATAGTTAACGTTATTAATTCTGAATTATATAATTCAGAATTAATAGCATTCAAAGAAACCAAACAAGATAAAAAATATATTTATATGGTAATAAAAAATAATCCACCAGAACCTCATTGGACCAAACAACTTTTATTATTTGCAAGTATTTCTACTTTTTCAATTATCCCATTTCATGATGTTGTTATAAATAAAGTTCAATATGAAGAAAGGGAAAATGAAAAAGTAATGAATAGATTTGAATATGAGTTTGAATTGGGTATATGTGTATCATTATTCAGCTTAAATTGTACTTTTTTTCATGAAGAAAAATTTACATTTGCTCCTTTTTTCTTGGAAAGATTAGATCAGGAAGTATATTTAAAGATTGGAAAAGAATTTAGTGGGAAAAAATAAGCTAAGTTCCCCAAAGTAAAAATTTATAAAAAGTTTGGAGCGATAAGGCTATTGGCAAATAGAAAACATAACCCCAAACGATTTCCATTCCCCCATTTAGTTCTTTACTTTCTAGACTTTTCGGATAAAACGGAAGTATGAGTTTTCAAATTGAGACCTTTCCTGTGTATCCGTTGGGCTGTAATTGTTCGATTGTTTCTTGCGATAAAACGCGAGAGGCGATTGTGATCGATCCGGGGGGAAGTGAAGACAAAATTTTTAAATACTTAAAATCGAAAGATTTGAAAGTCACGCAGGTGATTCATACGCACGCTCATTTTGACCATTGCCTTGGGACGAAAGCTGTGGCAGACGCTCACGAAGGCTGTAAGATTGGACTTCATAAAGAGGATTTGAAACTCTACCAAAATATCCATGCCCAATGCGAAATGTTCGGAGTAGATTTTAAAGGTGACATAAGAGAAATTGATTATTTCTTGGAAGACAGCCAGATTTTAAATGTAGGAACTGCAACAAATATGGAAGTTCTGCATACGCCGGGGCACAGTCCCGGGTCAGTTTGTTTCGTTCTTAGGAGTTCCGACAAGCAGGTTTTGTTTTCCGGGGATACCCTTTTTTCGGGGAGCATTGGACGGACAGATCTTTGGGGTGGAGATTACGATACAATTATCAAGTCGATTCAGAATAGATTATTGATATTGGAAGATGAAACGCTTGTCATACCAGGTCATGGTGAGGGAAGTGTAATATATAGGGAAAAAATGTACAACCCTTATCTAAATTAGGGGTTTCGGATAATTTTTAAATAGAGGAGTTCCGACAATTGTAGGAGAACGTTTATGATGATCATTCGGCTAATTGCTTACTTTTTACTTCTAATCTTTTTTTGTGGGAGTCTCGCTGTTTCTGCCGTGTCTTGGTCTTTCTACGAATCGGTTTACTCTTCTTTGAATCTTTTGAAATACACTTCGGATAATAAAGCCCGCGATATTCTAGCAACTGTGGCTCGTGTTGCGGAAACGAAAATGGATTCCGAAGCTGGTTATGCAGAGATGAATGATTTTTTTATTCGAATGATTAAACAATCCGAAAAGGATTTAGATAAATTTACAATCAAAGAAGTTTTCCTTATTTCATCTGACGGCATTATTCTCGCTCATAGTAATCCATCGGAGGTTTCCTCTGATATTAATACACGCACTCCATCGCCTAAATACAATAAGCCGTATTATATGCGTGCTCTTCGTATGAGAAAAGGGCAGTTACCCACACCGCAAACTTTTGGACAGGAATACAAAGGGGAAGAAACTTTTTATGGTCGCCTTGTAATGCGATTATTCCCAGAGTTAAAATACCAAACCGTACTATTATCCGCTCCGATTTACAAAATGGAAAAATTGGAAACCAATGGTTCTATTCACTTAATTTATAATCGTGGAAACGTTTTATTTTTTATGGAAAGCCAGAAAGAAATTTTTTTCTGGATGCTTATGAACTATATTGGAATTTCTATTCTTGTCAGTATAACTCTCTGGTTTGGTTATATGTTCTTTCTATTTGGAAGTTATAAACAAGGTGCGCGCAATACAGCGAATATCCCCGAACCCGAACTTCCTAAGACACTTGCAAAAATTGAAACTATCTTTGAAAAACAAGAAGATACGATTAAACGTTATTTAACTCCAATTCCTCTCAAGTTAGATCCTACCCTTTTAAATGTAGGTGTTGTTACAGAAGTAAAACAACCTCCTGTTCACCCTGAAAATGAAACTACTGCTAAAATGCCTAAACTACAAACCAATTCTGTAAATGGGAACGGTAATAATGGTAACGGTGTCAATGGAAATGGCAAACAAGCGGCTAATATAAATAAGGCGAATCCAACCGAAGCTCTAGATGCTATATACCTCGACTAATGTTAGATGTATCAATTAACGAAAATCATTTAAGCGAAACGCAAGTTGTTTTCGTAAACCTAAAAGGTGCTCTAGACTCCGAAAAAGCCATTGATTTTTATGACTTTATCAATGCTGAAATCATAAAAGGTTTTCGTAAGTTCGTAGTCGATTGCTCTCGTTTGGATTATATTTCTTCTTCCGGAATTTCTATTATGATTCGTTTACAACACAAGTTGTTGGAGAAAGAGTCTGTATTAGTTTATTTTGGATTCAATAAAGAAATTTCTCTAGTGTTAAATTTCTTCGGTCTTAAAAAAGATATTCCAGTAGCAGATACGTCTGATAATGCGCTACGTTTACTAAAGACAGACAAGGATGCATTTTCCGAAGATGACAAAATTTATTCTGTCAATGAAGTTTCCAACACCGAGACAAAAATATCTCTTTCGCCCGAAGAGCTTGCCGAATACGAACCCATTTCAATTCAAATTTCTGAGTCTCATAATACTGCTCCATTTTTAGAACCTGAGATTGCAAAAAAAATAAAGGCAAATCGTCTAACGTTGACAGATGAATTTGAGGCAATGGAAGAAATTGCTACTTCTTCTGTTGAGCAGGTATTATCAAATCCTGTTCTAGAAGCGGTTACTGCCAAGTATCCAGAATTAAAGATCAGGCTACCTTTTATTACCCGCACAGAAACAAATCCTTCTAGAACTACGATCATGGATAGCATTACTGATTTTGAAACAGATCACACAGAAAGGTACGATGTAAATACTCTTTCGAATGCAATTGACACTAAGTTTACCGTTCTGGTTGTAAATTGCGGAAATTGCGGTTCTAAAATTCGAATTCGTAAACAAGGCAAACAACAATGCCCCAACTGTCATTATAAATTTCTACTCCGTCAATCGGGTTCTATTTCAACAATAGAACGACTATAATAATTTTCTATACGTGCTAGGTTTTTTAGTAATATCTGCAAGCGTGTAATCGCCTAACGTTTGGATAAATGCTTTCAGCGCAGACCCAAGAATTGATTGCAATTCGCATACTGGACTTATCGCACAAACTCCCTCAGGATTAAAACATTCTGCAATATGAAAACTGGGCTCCATAGCAAGAACTACCTCTGATAACTTAATTTTACCTGGTGGCTTAGCTAGATTAATCCCTCCCTTTACTCCCGGTACTGTGTGAATATAGTTCAAACTGGATAGTTTATGGACCACTTTGACTAAATGGTTCTTAGAGATTTTGAAAGCACTTGAGATTTCCTTGATTGTAACTTTCCTTTCTGAATTTACGGAAAGAAAAATTAATACTCTAAGTGAATAATCTGTGTAAAGCGTTAGTTGCATTATTCACCTATTTCTCGTCCTATAAATTAATTCAAATATTTTTTCCTTTACAATTAGTGTATCGTATATACATTAATCGTAAAATTTTATATCATAGGTGGCAAATTATGGCAATGACAGACTCATACAGAAAGCAACACGTAGAATTATTAGAGTTAGCTGGAAAATTAGCAGCAAAACTATCCAAGGACGAAGTAACCTCCAATTCAGCAGAGATAGTCAGCATGTTATCTCAGTTTGCAAGCAAATTAAATATGCATTTAACAATGGAGGATAAAGCTCTTTACCCTAAACTAATGGCATCCAGTAACCCTAAAACGGCACAGACTGCAAAAGAATATATGACTGAGATGGGTGGGATCAAACAAGTTGTGGAAAAATACATTGCGGCTTGGTCTCTAGCAAAAAATATCACAGCAGAGCCACAGAAATTTATTGATGAGTCTAAAGGAATCGTAGCTGCACTAAAAACAAGAATAGATAAAGAAAATAATATTCTTTATCCTCTCGCAGACGCATTATAAAATTTTTTTTCAATGTTTTTATTTTTGCTCGGTTTACTTTTTGGAATATCACTAACAAGCGTTTGCTTTGGATTATGGTACAATTATACCTACAAGATTTTTCTGACTAGGTTTATGAATTATTTGAATCCAGACAAAAGTAAGAATGTAGGTTTTGTAAATAATTCTTTTTTATCTCGAAGGCTAACGGATGTTAGGCAAGAAAATATATTCACTACGTTAAATGCCAGTTTTGAAAACTTTTCAGATATCCGCCAAAAGTTGACTTTCAATCTTGTGCAACAAAATTCCACTTTAGATTCTATGTCTGAATTTACAGAAAATTTTGGAAAAGTTGCACAGGAGCAATCTTTATCAACAGAAACAGTAGCCGCCAATACAGAGGAGTTAAGAGCCTCTTTTGATAGTATTAATTCTTACGCAGAAACACAAGTGGAGAATTTAGGTAAGGTGTATTTAGAGTTAAATGCATTTACTATTTTTATGGAAACATTGACTTCCGAATTCTCAGTATTATCCTCTGACTCTAAAACTTTTACAGAGAGAATACAAAAAGGAATCTCTGTTGTTTTTTCCGCAAACTCTGCGATGAAAAATATTGCCAGCTCCTCTTCTAAAATTAAAGATATTGCAACTGGAATAAACGAAATTTCCGATCAAACCAACTTACTCGCCTTAAATGCATCCATCGAAGCGGCTCGTGCTGGAGAAAAAGGTAGAGGTTTCGCTGTAGTAGCCAAAGAAATAAATAAACTCTCCGAGAGAACAGTAAGTAGCGTAAAGGAAATTGAAACGTTTGTAAGAAATACTACTCATGAAGTGCAAGTTGGAATGGAAACGTTAGCTCTTACATCTGAAATTATAAACGATATGTTGACATGGACTGAAAAACTAGAAAGCTTTTTAGAACGATATGCGAAAGCGGTAGTAAATAAAACGTCTGTAGTAAGTCAGATTTCCCAGAACCTCGAAACAGTTAAGCAAGTAGGAGTCGAAATTAAAAATGCATCGAGAGAGCAAACAGAAGCAGTTGAACAGATTCATACTAAAACCCAGCGTATTTCACAAGAGTCAGAACAAATACTAATGAGTTCCATTGAACTAGGGGCGCTTGTAGACGAATTAAAACGAATTACAGGCTCACTTAGAGAATTAGTTTCTTTACCAACTAACACTATCTAGTAATATAGTTTCAGAGCAATCAAAAAGTTTGAAATTCGGAATAAGCTTTTCCGATAGTAAGTTCGAACGTGGAAAGGTTTTATGATAGTCGATAATTTAGTGCAATGTTGTATGTGCAAAAAAGTAATGAAAGCAAACGCAAGAGAAACAAAAGTAGAAAAAGGCAAAAGCTTAGCCGTTTGCCCCTTTTGTAAATCAGCAGAATTTCAAACTCCTAAACTAAATACAAAAGAAGTCAGGAAGTGGTAGTATTTGAATGTATCTCTTAACTTAATGACATGGAACTATCTAACGTGAATTCGGTATAAGGATTTGAAATTATATACCAAACGCCAAACGAAATTACACACTTGACTTTTTAGAAATGGCGTTTGGTAGAAGCAAATGCAGCATTTTCGATTTACAAATATGTAATTTATTTTGGCATTTACTATAAGTAAAAACAATTCAACACGTCATTCCCAAAATTGTCTCTCGGGAATCTGTAGTTATTAAGATCCCCGACAGAAAACGAAACTCAATGTTGCTTCTTTGGGCGCAACATAATGGGGATGACAAACAAAATAATCCTTATACCTAATTCCCGTTACTCTAATTTTGACCAGATTTCTTCCGGTCTAAGATAATTTACAGATATTTTATTTTTTTCTAAAATTTCTCCTGCTAAAAGTTGTAAAGATAATACATCGGCACAACAATAATGTATCAATATATCTAGAGCTTGTTTATTTCGATTGTTTTTCCATTCCATCCAAAGTAGAATTGCGTCCATTCCATTGATTCCAACTAAATTAGAAGGTCGCCTAATTCCTATTGTCCTCTCAATCTCTTTAAGCCCTCCCTTATATCCTACATGGTAGGCTAACCAACGTAAGTCTACATGTGCACAGGGGATTTTAGGAATATGAAAATAATTTTGCACCACAGGCACATCAAAAGAGGTTCCATTAAAAGAAACCAAAAGTGTTATATCGTCTAATAAATCTAAAAAAGCAGACAAATTGTCTCCATTTAAAAATTTATACAAACGACCTTTGTGGTAACAAACGATTAACGTGATATTATCCCCATAAGGCTCACCATTTGTTTCTATATCAAAGTAACTCGCCTCTTCAAAATACTCCGCAAGTATTGTCCATCTTTCTGTTGGATGTAATCTTTCCGCAAAGAACTTTAGATTTTTCTTCTCATAATTTTCGATTGAAATAGAAATTTCGGAAAGTAATTTTGTCTTCATCTTGTTTGAAAATGGAAGCAAATCGGTATTATCCAGAACACTATTCCAATCCCTTAGACCAATCGAATGTAACCTCTCTACATTCTTTCGACCGATTCCAGTAAAATGAAGAAAGCTTGTGTTAATCATGGTAGTAAAACCATTTTACGAAACTAAATCCTTTTTGGAATAAAAAAATTAGCTAGTGCACCCTTATTTGGAAATAGTTAATAGTGTGATTGCGAAATTAAATTTGTCATGGTTTGGTTTGTGATCTTACTTTTGCAAAATGTTTTGTATTTGTGTTAAAAATAATTTTTACTTGTTTAAAAAGACTAATCGTAATAGAATTTACTTATGAATAAAGTTTTTTTACTACTACTAATTTCTCTCGCTCAGTGTTTTACTATTTATACGAAAGACGAAATTATTCTAGAATCTAAGAAAATAGACTTTAAAAATCGAAAAGTAGAAAAAGATATTTTTACAAATTCTTTTAATTGAACTTCCCACTCTACCGTTTCGGCTTTATCCTGAAGAAAAAACAAGAATACGAGAAGAAATTAGAAAAGGAAAGATTACTCAAATTGGCAATGCTTCGGAACAAGAAAAAGTTTTAACCTTTCTCAATAAAAAACCTACGCGAGAATATGCATTTAAAGAGAATAAAATATTTATTCCTTTGGAAGAATTGAAATTAGAAAATTCTAACAATAATATTTATAATTTCCAACTGTTAAATACAAAAACACGGGAAATTCTTTCGGAGGGTAATATTGATTTGTCTAAAGACATTATTTTAAATAACGAAATAAGCTCAATAATTAGAAAAAATAATAACTCCCAAAAAATAGTATCTTGCAAAATAGAATATCCGTTCTTAGAAAATAAAGAAATAGCCTACGAAGATACGGAAAAAAACAGTAAACAATTCTGTAGAAATAAATATACTGATCCTTCAAGCTTGGTTTTACATTATGATAAATATTATGATTGCATTCAAGGTATAAAGGCTTGCTGAACTAACACGTTATTCTGAATAGGATAATCTATATTATCCGATATAGACCCTATCAAAATAGATTTTTTAAAAACAACAGGAAAGTTATTTAGGAAGTTTAGAATATACCAAATGACAAAAGTATTTACTCACAATGACTTTACGAGAGTTGCATTTGGTATACCGCACAAACTGATGTGCGGGAACGAAAAGCTGTTTAGACCGAACGTGCTTTTTTGAGAAAGAAATGCGTAATTATTTTTGGCGTTCGGTATAAGTAAAATGTCTTTAGATATAGTTACACCCGTAAGTTATTTTTTTCGAAGGTGGATTTTTGTAGGTATAGAGGCTTTTTAGTTTTTAACTAGACTTTAACATGGTAATTTCGTGCAAAGTTCTGTCGATTACGCTGCAAAGTCCAAAAACTTTGTAGTTCAAGGTTGGGGAACGTTGGAACTGCGAAGATCAGGTCAGCTTGGGCGAGAAGATACCACAAACCCATGATGTCCAGCTTGAGCAAATAGGTAAACAACCAACAGCGAGATTTACCAAATGCGAGAGCCAGCTCTCCAAGTTCAAGCCAATCCGAGTTCGCGGGACGAAAACCCACACGACAAAGATTTTGTCCTTCTTCTTGGTATTCTGTTTTCACCGTAATAGGTTTCGGAATCATTCCCGAGTGAGTCAAAGTTCTGTACATGAAAAGAAGGTTGCGTAAGTATACGCTGATGTTCCCAGCTCCATGGTTTTTCACCAAGAAAAGAAAACGGGGCATCAGACTTTCTGGGATTAGGAGAGTCGAGACGATTTGGCTGCGATCATCAATCGTATCGAGTAGAAATTCGTTTGAGTTTTGAAATACTATCATACTTTTACTAGCGCAAAAAATATTCATTTGGTGCGAAAATTTT
>JAGOHK010000032.1 GCA_017996175.1 Leptospiraceae bacterium | reverse complement strand
TGTCTAACATCAGCTTCACTTGCTTCATAGGTTAAATTTCCTACGTAAATATTCATAATCAAAATCCTTAAATGTAATTTTTGGTTTGGTATTCTACTAAATTAATAGAGGAAAATTAAGTTTATTCTGTTAAGACAAAAATCAAAATCCAAATTAACACGTAAAATCTTTTTGTCTTTTAGAGAACGCAGTGAGAAAAGAGGCGAGAGCAGAAAAAGGGAAATTCCTAAAACAAGCATCAAAACACATACAAAAATTCAAAAAGTCCAAAGCAATTACAAACGTAAACCATTGGAAAAATTTGTCAACAAAACTTTACAAGAAAAACATCATATTTAAAATGGAATGGATTATATTTTACTAAAAAACTGATTCGCGTTCTAGGAGAAAACTATCGTATGTCCATAAATTCAGAGAAAGATCTTCAACTCTTAAAACGAATTGGATTAATTGTTTCACAAGTCTTAAAAGAAATGAGACAACAAGCTAAGGCAGGAATGAATACTAAAGAATTAGATGAAATTGGTGCAAAGCTTTTAGCAAAAAAAGGTGCTCGTTCTGCACCGAAGATTACTTATGATTTTCCTGGCTCAACTTGCATCTCTGTTAATGAGGAGGTTGCTCATGGTATTCCATCTAAACGTATATTAGCCGCTGGCGACTTAGTGAACATTGACGTATCTGCTGAACTCGATGGATATTTTGCAGATACCGGTGCATCTTTTCAAATACCTCCTTACAATACGGTAACTCAAAGATTACTTCGTGTTACCCGCACGGCACTCGATAGAGCTGTAAATACAGCAAGGGCAGGTGTAAAAATCAATCAGATTGGTCGAGTAGTTCAAGAAGTAGCGCAAAATGGAGGTTATACTGTAATTCGAAATCTTGGCGGACACGGTGTCGGCTCTGCACTTCATGAAGAGCCTCGGTTTATTGCAAATTATTTTGATACAAAAGATGAACGTGTATTGGAAGATGGAATGGTGATTACGATAGAGCCTTTTGTATCAATGCGAGGAATTCATGTTATTGAGCAGTCCGATGGTTGGACTCTAAAAACCCCCGACAAAAGCTTAGTTGCGCAGTTTGAGCATACACTTGTTATCCGCAAGGGTTCTCCTGTTTTAATTACAGAACTCTAATAGGATATTCCCAATGACATATATTCAAAAATTTACTGCAATGATCTCTTTTATCTTAATAGGTTGTGTATCTACTGATAAATATGAGGAACTAAAAAAATCTTGCGAAGAAAAAGAAAAATCCTGCCAAGAGGAATTAAGGTTTGAAAAAGAGAAATTCGCAAAGCAAGAAGAGGAAAATAAAAACGAGTTAAAAGTAAAGCAAGATAAGATAAATGAACTTTTGAAAGAGAAACTTTCTCTTCGTAGTTCCATGAGTCAAATGGAAGGTTCAGTTGACGAGTTAAGCCAGGAAAAGGCAGAATTAGAAAAACAAAAAAAAGAAATGGAGCAAGCTCTAGAAGAGTTAAAAAAAAGAAAAGAAGAATCAGAAGCGAGGATCGCAGAATTCAAAGGGCTTTTGGATAAATTCAAAGCCTTCATAGATACCGGAAAATTAAAAATTAAAATCATAGATGGTAGAATGGTAATCGTATTATCCTCTGATGTCTTATTTACCTCTGGGTCAAAAGCTCTGTCAACTAACGGTAAAAAAGCAGTTGCCGAGGTAACTGAAATACTTGCAAAAATTGAAAATCGAAAATTTCAAGTAGAAGGACATACTGATAGCGACAAATTAAGAGTAATCGGTCAGACTAATTGGAATCTTGCTGCGGAAAGAGCAATTAATGTCTTAAATACAATGATTAGTTCAGGAATGCCCGAAGCTAAAATTTCTGCTGCAAGCTTTGGTGACAGTAGACCGTTAGTTCCTAATACTACAAAAGCAAATAAAGCGCAAAATCGAAGAATCGAAATTGTAGTTGTTCCAGATCTTTCCCTTTTGCCTGGTTATGATGATCTAAAGAGAATGGCAAACGAGGTTTCTGAATAGTATAGGTCTTCTATGAAGAAAAATCTCAATGAATTACAAGGGCTAATTGGATCCTCTACACCTATACTCTCTCTGAAAGAAAAAATAATAAATCTTTCTGATCTAGGTGTACCTGTTTATATCCAGGGAGAAAGCGGAACAGGAAAAAGTTTAGTAGCCAGTTTAATTGTGGATGATAAAATAATTCAAGTAAATTCATCTGATTTTTCTTCTGATTGGAATATATTAATTCAAAAACACTCTCATAAAACATCTAAAACATTACATATACGCGGAGAGAAAATTAAAATTACTAAACCTATATACTTTGATAAATTAGAATTTTTAGATACGGAAGGACAAGCAATACTCTTACGGCTCTTAGAAAATCAAGAATACATTTCACCAAAAAAAGAAATGATTGAAATAACTTCTCGAATCTTATTTTCGTCTAACAAAAATTTGCCGCAATTAGTAAAAGATGGTTTATTTAGAAAAGACCTATTCCAGAAAATAAACTTGATTCGCCTAAATACTCCAGAACTAAAAGATATTAAATCAGATATTCCATTCCTGGTAAATCATTTTGTTACAGAATTCAAAACTAAGTATAAGAAAAATATCCTCCGTTTATCCGAGAAGTTAATACAATTTATCCTCCAATACAATTGGCCCGGAAATGTAGCCCAACTTCGAAGTATGCTCGAAGGAATGGTAATTTTATCTTCAGAAAAGATATTAGACATTAGCCACGTTCCAAGAGATTTTCTTTCAACTTCCGCAGTCATCTCGGCGGGGAAATTAAATATTATCCCCGGAATTCCAATGGTAGAATATGAAAAAGAGATTATTCGAGAAAATCTGAAGACCTCATCCGGCAATCGAGAAAAATGTGCCAAGATACTCGGAATTTCAGAACGAACCCTGTATCGCAAAATAAAAGAATACGACTTAGAATAGCTCTATTTACAATTTAAAATGAGTTATTACTTGCCAAAGTCAAAAGAAAAGCCGACCTTGCCATTATGAGATATTTTATACTAATATTAATTTTTATTTCTACCCAACTATTTGGAAGTCCACTAACCATAGGGGATGAATTACGCTTGTTAGACTACGAAACCCAGCAGGATGAAAAAGTATCCATTCCCAAAGAAACAAAAACGATTGTGTTTACTTCCGAAATGGAAGCGAGTAAAATCGCTCATGAAGTATTTGAAAATTTAGGCGATACCTATCTCAAACAAAAATCCGCAGTATTTATCTCTGATATAAATAGGATGCCATTTTTAATTACTAAATTTGTAGCTCTTCCAAAAATGCGCTCTTACAAATATACAATTCATTTAATTAAAGATGAAGGACCAGGCTTAATTTTCCCAAAAGAAAAAGGAAAGCTAACAGTAATTAGCCTTAATGAATTTAAAATTACTTCAATCCAATTTGTTTCCAATTCAGAGGAATTAAAAAATTATTTGGAGAAAAAAAATGAAAAATAATTTATTCTTTCAGGAATACTTCTTTCATAATTTTTTTAAGATAAGTTTTCTTTTAATTTTCCTTTTTTTTTGTAAAGACAAACCAATAACTAATTCCGCAGCAAATGATGAAAAGAAATCTGAATTTATAAAAGTCAAAATTAACTGGAATTATATTGATTTGAATTCTGAAATGAAAATCTACGAAATTAAATCACAAATGGCTTACGAGCTTTGGGAAACTCGTTCCGTTAAATCTATAGAATCCTCGCCCGCTTCTATAGAAATTCCGGAATCGAGTTTTGTTGTTCAATCAGGTCGTTATAAAGAATTTATTTTAGGTATGCAGAATAATACTGATAAGCCGATGTATTTTTTTGCGTCTCCGCATAGTGTAGACCCACCTCAATACTCCTTAGGATTCAAATTCAAATGTCTTTGTATTAATCACGCATTTACAATTAAGCCAGGCGAGTTTTGGTATCGCATAGTTCGCCT
Organism: Leptospiraceae bacterium; assembly: GCA_017996175.1. Lineage (GTDB taxonomy): Bacteria > Spirochaetota > Leptospiria > Leptospirales > Leptospiraceae > UBA2033. The sequence goes on along the minus strand of JAGOHK010000032.1, from coordinate 38,791 downwards.
CAACATTGATAAGGACTTCAGAGGAGGAGCATTTGCTATTAAACATGATCTCATTGGTATTACAGAAGATAGAATGAAGGAATTTGAATTTAAACCTTAACTAACTATATTAAAAAAATCTTGCCCACTAAGTAATATATGAATTTCTGTTATCTTAGGTATGGAAAAATTCATTTTTTATCTCTATGTCACCGCAGGATCAAAATCATCAGAACAAGCAATTCTGGATGTGAAAAATTTTTGCGAAGGCGAGATTGGATTTAATTACGAAATTTTTATTATTGATATTTTACAAGAACCATACCTCGCAGAAGAATCTCAGATACTCGCAACTCCAACCTTAATCAAAGTGAATCTAGACAAGGAAATTCGACTCATTGGTAATTTTTCTGATAAAAATAAACTCATGCAAGCACTGGAATTAGAAAAAGTGTATGGATAAACAATCCGAAAATCATAAGGAAGAAATCATTAAGTCTCTTCGAAAAGAATTAGTTTCCAGCGAAATTCGTTTTCAAAATATTATAAATCAAAACTCTATTCCCATTCTAATTGTAAGCCAAAATGGAATTATCCGCTTTGCAAATCCCAGCGCTGAGTATCTATTTCATAAATCGAAAGAAAAATTAATTGGAAGACAATTCGGTTATCCTTTGTTAAATGATGAATCTACTGAAATAATTTTAACTAATAAAAATTCTGAACAAAAAATTGTAGAGATGCGAATTGTGGATACTATTTGGGAAGAAGAAAAAGTATTCTTAATTTCGTTAAGAGATGTAACTGATCACAGAAATATGGAAGAAAAATTGCGAGTCAGCGAAGAAAAATATCGAAGTCTAGTAGATTTATCGCCATTTGGAATTTTTGTTCATGCGGAAGGCAAATGTGTATTTGCAAATCCGGCGGGCATCGCACTTTTAGGCGGAACTAGTCCAGAAGACATTATCGGACAGAACGTTATGCGCTTTGTTCATCCTGAATATCGAAATCTAGTCTCTGAAAGAATTAATAGCTTAGTTCAGGGAGAACAAAAGTTAGCACCAATCGAAGAAAAGTTTATTAAATTAGATGGGACTATTATTGATGTTGAAGTTTCCGCTACTAAATTCAATTACAATAACAAAACTTCAGTCCAACTAGTCGTTATCGACATTACTGAGAGAAAGAAAACAGAAGACTCGATTCGAAACTTAAACTTAGACTTAGAATCTCGAGTTAAAGAAAGAACAAGACAATTAGAGATTATGAACCGTGAATTGGAAGCATTTAGCTTTTCCGTATCGCATGACCTAAAAGCACCTCTTCGCAATATTGAAGGTTTTGCTAATGCTCTTCTTGAAATAATACAACATAAACTCGAACCTAAAGAACTACTGTATTTAGAAAGAATAAAACATGCTGCGGCTAATATGAATTCTCTGATAACAGACTTGTTAGATCTTGCAAGAATTAATCGAGTTGAATTGGATTTTCAATCTATTAATCTTTACAATATCTGCAATAATATTATTACAGAGATAAAGAAAGTTCAATCATTAGAAAACCTGGAACTAAATATTGAACCCAATATAAATATTTATGCAGATTCGAATCTAATTAAAATTGTTATGACTAATCTTTTAGACAATGCAATTAAATTTACCAAACATAGACAATATGCCACTATTCACATTGGTTCTTTTATTAATGATCAAAAAAATATTGTCTTTATCCGAGACAATGGAGCAGGGTTTAATATGAAGTATGCGGATAAATTGTTTGAGCCATTTCAACGACTTCATTCAAATGGGGACTTTGAAGGTTACGGGATTGGACTTGCGATTGTTAGCCGCATAATCGATAGACACAATGGACAAATCTGGGCAGAAAGCGAAGAGGGAAAAGGCTCAACTTTTTATTTTTTCCTAGATTGATTGTTTTAACCGGCATCTTGTTTTTACTTTTAAATTTTAATTTAAAATCATAACAACCCAAGTAAAATTTCTTTTATAAAAGGTCTCGTTTCTATCGAATGGTGTGGAAGCGTTAATCGTTCGTTAGCTATTACTAATTCATCATAAGTCAATATATCTAAATCAATTTCTCTTGGACCTTTGTCATATCTCTTGATCCTTCCGAGCTTACTCTCAATTAGCTGCAAAGAGTCTAGTAATTCCAATGGTTCTAGGTTAGTCTCAATTTCTACTATACAATTTAAAAAATCAGGTTGATCTACTACATCAAGAGCTTTAGTTTCTAGAATATTCGATTTTGCGAGGATTCTAGCTGGAATCTTTTGAATTTCTAAAATGGCTCTTTCTATGTATTGTAAGCGATCCCCCAAATTCGAACCAATCGAAATTAGCGATTTATGTATATTCATAGCTGCGTATAATGTCCGTTACCCGTTATTTGTGTTATACCCAATCTGATTTGCCACAGAGGCACAGAGTTTTTTCGATTGTCCTATTTTCTTATTTATATGCGTTACCTTAAAGAGCTTATTAAAGATTGAAGTTCAATTATTATATTGTAATATCATAAACACAAATCAGAATTGCGAAAATAAATAAGATATTAGGAAGTAGACTTTCTTTAAATCTCTCTGTGACTCTGAGTATCTGTGGTAGTCCTAGACACCCATTTGAAATTTGAGTCGATAGTCAGGACACTCTAATTTAATTTCATGGGTCATTTCGCATAATCTAGAGTAAACTCGACCCTCTCCCTTTTCTTTCCAATCATACAAGGGTGAATTAGAAGTAAGCAGAGTGATTTTTTCTTTTTCGTATCTAGAATCAATTAAATCATAGAGTTTTGCATTTACCCAATCAGAATCTTTCTGAACCCCAAAGTCATCTATTACCAATACATCAATTTCAGCAAATTCCATTTCGATGGATCTTTCTTGTCCATGGTATTCGCTATCTTTTTGGTAGGTGTCTTTCAGTGCATTTAAAAAGTCTTTACTTATCTTCGCGTAACGACATTTTACCCCATAACGAAAAATTAATTCATTTAAAATAATACAGGCTAATAGTGTTTTACCTGAACCAGTTCCGCCAGAGAGGTACATTCCCTGTTTGGGTTTATTTTTCCAATAGGGAGCATCGTTCCAATGATTGATTAATTCGTTTGCCCAATCGTGTGCGGCAAATAAAGAAATCATATTATTTCCAGACAAGTCCATGGAATTTAAAAATTTATATTTGTACTTAGGAGGAATATTGGATGAATCAATTATCTTGTCGAGTTTATTTCGTGTTAGCCGCGCTTCTTGGCAAAAACAGGGAATCATTTTGTTGAGTGATTCCTCGTAGACCAAGTAGGGAGCTTTTGCTTTCGCAGGACATTTAGTACAGTGTTCGGTTACGCAAGAGCATAATCCGAGTGAGCCGGTGCGGGAGCCAGGTAGAATTTCATCGAGTACAATCCCTACACCCTTGCAATACGGGCAATTATTTTCACCCGTTTTTGTATTTACTAAAACTCCATCGAGTAACATTTATCTTTTTCTTCTACTACTCTTTCTAGCAGACGAGCCGCCAGCACTAGTGGAAGATACATTTGTATCAATCTTACGCTTGTTGTTTATATGCAGCAAATCATTTTGACCACCGTTCATATTGAATAAATCAATATCAGTGCTCTCCTGACCAATTTTTTTGTATTCCACTTCTTTTTCTTCGATCTTAGTATCTTCTGCTACTTCGACTTTCATGAGGAAACTAATAATTTCTGCTTTGAGATTATCCACCATCGTTGCAAAAATTTTAAAACCTTGGATTTTATATTCTACGAGTGGATTTTTTTCTCCGTACCCAACAGTCCAAATTCCATCTCGCAAATGATCCATTACATACAAATGTTCTTTCCATCTATGATCTAAAATATCGAGTAAGATACTTCTTTCTAAATACTGCCAAACTTCTTTTCCTACTTTGGAAATTTTATGTTTGTAGACTGCCAGAAATTCTTGGACTAATTTTTCGCTGAGTATTTCCAATGCATCTTTTGATCTGGAAAAATCTTCTTCTTTTAAGCGATAGGCGATATTCATCGTAGTTAACCATTCGTTCATGGAAATGAAATCCCAGGCTGCTGGATTTTTTCCTTCACAATGAGTTTCTATTTGTAAATCTACTGTTTCTTTTATCCACTCTTCGATTAATTCTTCTATATTTGCTTGTTCATTTAGAACATCATTTCTGAGTCTATAGATGAATATCCTCTGTGCATTCATCACATCATCGTATTCTAACAAGTGCTTGCGGATATCAAAGTTATGCCCCTCGACTCTCTTCTGAGAACGAGCGATTGCATTACTAACCATTTTGTGCTCAATTTCTTGTCCCTCGTCCATTCCGAGTTTTTGCATGATATTAGAAATTCTATCCGAACCAAAGATTCTCATCAAATCATCTTCTAAAGAAAGATAAAATCTACTAGAACCCGGATCTCCCTGTCTACCGGAACGCCCACGTAACTGGTTATCAATACGTCTTGCTTCATGTCTTTCTGTGCCTAATATATGTAAGCCGCCAGCATTTAAAACTTCTTCATGGAATTTTTCCCAATTAAGAGCTTCTTCTAAAATTTCTTTTGCTTTCTTTTTCTTTCCATGTTGCGCAAATGCTTCTGCAATATTCTTTGCTTTATCGAAATCTTTCTTCTTAATTGCGGTTTTAAATTCTTCTATTTCAGAATCGGACTCAGTCCATTTTTCCATTAAGTCTTTATGTTTTTGTGCTCCACCGAGGACAATATCTGTTCCCCGACCAGCCATATTGGTTGCAATTGTAATCGCTCCGGGTTTACCTGCGTTTGCGATAATCTCAGCTTCTTTCTCATGAAATTTTGCATTCAAGACGTTATGTGGTAGACCTACTGATCTAAGTTTATTGGAAAGTAATTCTGATTTTTCAATCGAAATAGTTCCCACTAAAATAGGTTGTTTTTTTGCGTGTAGTTCTTTGATTTCATTTACAATCGCAGTAAATTTTTCTCTTTCTGTGCGGTATACTCTATCTGCATGATCGAGTCGTTTCATTTTGATATTAGGTGGAATTACAATTACATCTAGTTTGTAAATCTTTGCAAACTCTTCTGCCTCAGTATCCGCAGTTCCTGTCATACCAGAAAGTTTATCATAAATTCTAAAATAATTTTGGAATGTAATAGACGCAAGAGTTTGTGATTCGCGGGCAATCGTAACTTTTTCCTTTGCTTCGAGTGCTTGGTGTAATCCGTCAGAATAGCGTCTACCCGGCATTAAACGCCCTGTAAACTCATCTACAATCAGAACTTCCCCTTCTTGCACAACATAGTCCACATCTCGTTGGAAAATTTTATGTGCCTTGAGTGCTTGGTGAACGTGATGAACTAACTCCACATTATCCGGCGAATAGAGATTATCCAGTCCAAGAATTTGTTCTACTCTTTTTACACCAGCTTCGGTTAATAATACGTTACGCGCTTTTTCGTCGACTTCATAATCTTCTTTGTCAGCCAGTTTAGGAATAATTGCATCTATTTTGATATAATTGTCTGTTGATTCATCGGCTGCTCCAGAAATAATCAAAGGAGTTCTTGCCTCATCAATTAAGATTGAATCCACCTCATCCACAATCGCAAAAAAATGTTCTCTTTGGACTTTGTGATCTTTTCTTGGAACCATATTATCGCGTAAATAATCAAATCCATATTCGTTATTTGTTCCATAAGTAATATCAGAGCCGTAAGCAGCTTGTCTTTCTTCATGTTCCATATCATGTTGGATAATTCCAACGGAAATTCCCAAGAAGTCATAGATTGGTTTCATCCAGAGAGCATCTCGTCGCGCCAAATAATCATTTACCGTAACAACATGCACACCTTTGCCAGCGAGGGAATTCAAATAAACAGCAAGAGTAGAAGTAAGAGTTTTCCCTTCTCCGGTTTTCATTTCCGCGATATTCCCCCAGTGAAGTGCAATCCCACCCATCATTTGAACATCGTAGTGCCTAAGTCCCATTACCCGAACCGAAACTTCGCGGATAGTGGCAAATGCTTCTGGCAAAATATCGTCTAACGTTTTACCATTAGCCAACATATCTTTGAATTTTTTGGTTTGACCTTTCAATTCTTCATTCGATAGTTTTTGCATTTCAGGTTCAAATGAATTGATTTCTGTAACGATCGGAGTAAGTCTTTTTAAATCTCTTTCAAACTTACTTCCAAAAATAAATTGTAATACTTTTTGAAACATTGTATAAATTTCCTATTGGTTAATTCGCCTTAGAATTTACGATATTGTCGAAAAGGATACGGGCGTTCGCTTCCATTTCTTTCTGTTTGGTTTTAATTTCTTCTGATATAACACCTAACGTTTTAGGAATATCTTTATGTATATTCCACCAAATTTCTAACATTGGGTATGTGACTTCAAAATGGCATTGAATTCCAAATGCTTTATTTTTATACGTGAACATTTGATTTTCATATTTTTCACTAGACATGAGCCGCTCTGTTCCGGTAGGCAAACTAAATGTATCCCCATGATAATGAAACGTGGTCAAATGACTGGTCGTAATATTTTGAAAAATCGGATGTGCGGAATTTAAAATCGAAACTTTAGAAAAGCCTACTTCTAAACCATTTACCCCTTTCTCAACTGTAGCACCTAACGCTTTTGCGATAATCTGAGAGCCTAGGCAAATTCCTAAAATTTTTTTTCCAGGAATTGAAATGGAATTTTCCACAAGGCTCAGATAAGGTTTAAAAAAATCATGTTCTTTCGGATCGTACACAGATTTCGAACCACCCATGAGCACAATTAAATCGAAAATTTGATGAGACTCAGGAACAAGCTGGAGTCCTTTTTTATAAGCATCATGATAGGTAATTTTGTAATCTGACTTACGGAGGGACTCTTCTAAAATTCCTGGTCCCTCACAATCCATAAATCGAATAATTAAACTTCTCATTAAGCTCCTCCTAACATTAGTTTAAAAAATTTTACTTTGTTTTCATTTTCAATGAACTTGGTTTCATTTCCCTCACTGATTGGACCAATGAAGTTATAGTATAAAATTAAAGGGTTCATTTTAAATAATAGCGTTTCTGGTCTGCCTGTGATAAGACCATCTCCCTGTGACACGCGGAAGGGGCGCTTCATAATTAGAATAGGAAGTTCAATTTTTTTTTCCAAGACCTCTTTTTCCATAATTGCCTTGGCTTTCGGATACAATTCTTCAAAAGAAGAAGTAATTTCCGCCTCAGGCACTATATCATACGGATCAACTACCATGTAAAATCCGAGTGACTTATCGGAAGCAATTTCTCGATTTAGAAAATTTAAAGCAGGAATTTCCTTTACGCAGGGCACACAAGTTGGTGCGTAAACGTTGATCGCAAGTCTTCGCAAAGGAAGATCCTTTAGAACCACGCGATTTCCAGAAAAATCGATTCCTTCATAAAGGGAGACATCGAAGTTGGATTGCTTCTGGGAGTAACACCTACCGAAGAGGGTGAAAATTAGAAAAATAAGGATTTGTTTCATGTAAAATACTGTATTTTTTAACTATATCTGGTTAGATAGGGGGCAAGGCAAGTAAGATAAATTTTAATTATTAAAATCATTGACTCTAACTTTTTCCTTGAAATGATGGCGTATTACCCCGTACCACAATGTTTTTTTCTGAAAATTCATCGAGAACTATGTTGAAATCTTGTACTAATCTGAATTTATTTTAGGAGTCTGAATGAGCACACAAGAATTTGAAATTGGTAAATTAATTGAGTTAGCTAGACATAAAAAATACGAGCTAACCTCTGCTGGGTTTGCAGCCCTTGACAAAATTGAAAGAATCGCAGTTCCCAAAAAACTAAAAACTAGAAAAATCGCAGTACAAGCACTTCATGCGCTGTCCGATGGATTGGTTCAATATGGCTATTTTTCTCCCGAAGAAAGAAAGAAATTACAAGCAGAAGCAAATATGTCCGATGCACCTTACAAGGGTTTCAAAGGGTTATTCTCAAATTCCGCAGCTCCTGTTGTAGAAGAAGATATCGAAGAAGATTTTATCCCACAAGAAGAAGAAGCTAAACACGAATTTGTTGGAGAAGGCGACGATGTAGAACTGGATGCAGCCGATTCTGACGAAGAGGATGAAGATGAAGACGACGAGGATGAAGATGAGGACGATGATGACCTCGAAGAAGATGACGAAGAGGATGACAAATAAGTAGTTTAGGAGTCTCCCATTTCTCATTTCTTACATTTTAATTCCAACGGGCTACCGAATTTACAAAATTCTAAAAACGGTAGCCTTATTCATTCCAAACACGATCCCAAAAAAGAAAGCGAACGTTTCGCCGAATCTATTTTAACTGAATATTCTTCCTTAAATTATAAACCTGACTCGCTCATCTGCTTCGGTTTTGGAATGGGTTATCATATTGAATCCATTTTAGAAAAAAGCGGTGGCAAAATAAAATTAGTCTGCGTTGAGCCAGATGTTACTATCCTAGAAATTCCAGAAGTAAAAAAAAAACCTCTGACTTAATAGAAAAATTCCATTCCAAGAAAGGGGAGCTAATCGTATTTACTCTCTCTGATTTTCCATTTCAGGAATACTTTGTTAGTTCTAAGTTTATATTTTCTTTTCCTTATTATACGCGCAATTACTATAACGATTTTCATTTTTTCCAAAATGCCTTAAAAGAAAAAACAAATCTAAATCAAAATACTGTTTCTCATTTTGCTCGCGTCTGGCTTCGAAATTATTTTGTAAATTTAGAATTAAGTATTTCTCGAAAACAAACTGGTTTTCTATTTTCAGACAGTCTTCCTTTTTACGGTAAAGACATTCTATTTATTGGGGCTGCACCAATTCTAGAAGAACAAATTTTTTGGATTAAGTCGAACCAAGAAAGGTTTTTTATTTTATCATCAGATACTTCCTGTTATCCGCTATTATCACAGGGAATTCGTCCAGATTATATTCTATCAATCGATGCGAGTAGAGGTACAATTTATCACTTTCGGGAATTACCAGAAGATATTCCAATCATTACTTGGCTCGGGGCTAATAGTCATATATTTCATCTACCAAATCCAATTTGTATTTATTTTTCTACTTATCCTCTCGACCAAGTATTTCATTCTGTGTTATTTAATAGAGAGGAAAATATTCTAAAAAATCCTTCTCTAAACGTAGCAGGACTTGCTAAAACAATCGCAGAAAAGTTTCATGCAAATAGACTAATCCTAAGTGGAGTCAGTTTTAAAATGCAATCAAGCAAAACACACTGCCGTGGAACTGGCTATGAAAATTACAATATTCCAAGGGTAAATCGGTTTTATCCGATGGAATCTTATATTCCGGTTACGTATAAAAATACAATTAGTTCAAAGAACCAATTAGCTCTGTATCATTTAACAGAGAGTAATCATGTAAAAGTAATACACCCGGACGATATGGCAGATGTTAAAACAGAATCAGCCATTTACAAAACAAAACATCTTTCCCTAAAACTGACAGACTCTGAATTGAAAAAATTTAAAAAACTGTTAGAGAATCGAGAGGTGATCCGAGAGATTTTAAAAGAAACTGGACTTACTTTTCATCTTTATAATAGATTTGTAAAGATACTAATTTAATTCCTGATTTACAATTATGGTATCTTCCCTAGAAGGATTTCTATTTTCAGGATAATCGGTAGAATAATGTAATCCGCGACTTTCTTTACGTTCCATCGCACAGCGGATAACAAGATCAGCCACTTGGACTAAGTTACGCAGTTCTAAAAGTTCGTTGGTGAGAATAGTTCGGTTATAATAATCAACTACTTCTTTATAAATCAATTGAATTCTGCGATGTGCGCGTTCTAAACGGAGGTTACTTCTCACTATCCCCACATAGTCGTTCATGATCGTTTTAATTTCGTTCAGGTCATGAGAAATCAATACCCATTCCTCTATATTTTTTAAGCCTTCTTTGTCCCATTCTGGAATTTGTTTATGCTCGGGAGTAAAATCTTTATTTTCAGCAATAATATTTTCTGCGATACGATGTGAAAAAACCAAACCTTCCAGTAAACTATTTGAGGCTAACCTGTTGCCCCCATGAACCCCAGTACATGCAACTTCTCCGCAGGCATAGAGATTTTGTATATTTGTTCGACCATGGACGTCAGTCGCAACACCTCCACACATATAATGAGCTGCTGGAACTACTGGAATTGGCGTTTCAGTAATATCTAAACCGAGTGATTTACATTTTTCATAAATAGATGGGAAATGACTAATAATTTCAGGTTTAATCAAATGGGTTACATCCAATAATACATGAGTTTCCCCGCTTTTTTTTAATTCATTATCAATTGCACGCGCAACAATATCCCTCGGAGCTAAATCCGCCATCGGGTGATATTCCTTCATAAAGGGTTCGCCATTCATACGCTTTAAAATTCCACCTTTCCCTCGAACAGCCTCCGAAATTAAAAACGACTCTCCCGATTCATGATAAAGGGAAGTCGGATGAAATTGGAAAAATTCCATATTCTTCACAACTGCCCCTGCACGATAGGCGCAAGCTACTCCATCTCCAGTTGCAATAGAAGGATTAGTAGTATGCAAATAAACTTGTCCAGCTCCACCTGCGGCTAATACAGTTTGTCTTGCAAGTATAGGAAAAATTTCTGAATTCTTTGAATCTAGAACATAAACACCGTAACAAATAATATCTTTCGTGGGTGGTTTATTCTTTAGATGATGCCCTGTGATCAAATCCACGCAAGTATGGTGTTCTAGGATTTTGATATTCGAATTTGCTTTTACGGTAGAAAGAAGAGTTTGCTCAATTTCCCGACCAGTTCTATCAAATGCATGAACGATGCGATTTTTACGATGTCCACCTTCTAGACCTAAATCCAAATCGCCTTTGCTATCCTTAACGAAAGGAACTCCGAGTTCGACTAATTCTCGAACCCGTGATGGTCCTTCCTCTACTAAAATGCGAGTAGCCTCAATATCGCAAAGTCCGGCACCTGCGTCTAGAGTATCTTTTAAGTGACTTTCGGGGTTGTCGGTTTTAGAAAATACAGAGGCTATTCCACCTTGCGCATAATTGGTATTTGACTCGAAGTCAAACTTTTTGGTTATAATGGTGACTTCTCCATAGGCAGCTAGTTTATGAGCAGCGAATAATCCTGCTACTCCGCTGCCTATGATTAAAAAGTCGGTTTTCATTGATTCGCGTTCAACATTGCTTCTACGTAATCAATTGAGCGGATGAGTTGGTAATCTGGTTTGATTGGATCATTTTTATGTTCTTTTAGGTATTTTTCCCCATTTCCATTCTTGGAAACCCAATCTTTTAATTTTTCTACATTGAAGTAATCTTTATGTTTTCCTTCGGAAGGAATTTTAGGTAGATGATGCCACATATTTTCTTCGCGGTATTGGAATGGAAAAGTTCCATCTTCTTCCGCTGACACTTGAATATCAGGTTCAACTCCCACTACTTGTATAGTTTTTCCTGAAGGAGAATAATAGCGAGATTGCGTAATCTTTAGCACGTAATCACTATTACCCTGTAAATCCATTAACTTCTGAACAGTTGCTTTTCCGAAAGTTCTTTCTCCAAGTAATAATCCCCGACCGTGGTGTTTGATTGCACTTGCTACAATTTCGCTTGCAGAGGCTGACTTTGCATTGATTAAAATAGCGAGAGGTAAATCGGTTAGATCTTTCATCTTAGCATAAGATTCATCTGCGCCTCGGTCTGGACTTTTGGTACTTACAATGAGTCCTTTTGTGATAAACATATCGCTAATATCAATGGCTAAGTCTAAGTAACCGCCTGCATTATTTCTAAGATCTAAAACAAGTGCTTTTAGTTTAATTTTTTTCTGGGCTGCTTCTTGCTCTAATTCTTTAAACGCATTTCGTATTTCGGTATCAGAGGATTCAGTGCTAGATTTTACGAAACCGGATAATTTGATGTAACCGATCTGTTCGTGGTCTTTAATTAATCTTTTGGATACGTTTTTGATTTCGATATTTGCTCGTGTAACAGAAATATCGAATGGTTTTGGAATCCCTTTGCGTTTAAGAGTTAATTTAACAGAAGTTCCTTTTTTTCCTTTGATTCGTTTTACAACTTTATCAAGCATTACACCTTTGGTTTTTTTATCGTCAACTGCAAGAATTACATCGCCGGCTCGAATTCCTGCTTTGACTGCGGGTTTATCTTCGAGTGGATTCTCAACGACTACTTCCCTGTTGCCGCCACCACTTAAAATTGCACCGATTCCTTCGAAGCTGGAATCCTCGATTTGTTTCATGGATTTTTCCCAGGCTTCGCGCAAAAATACGTTAGAGTGAGGGTCGAGAGAATTTAAGTAGCCATTAGCCGCAGCCAAGTAAACATCTTTGACACTAAATTCTTCTTTTGCTTCTTCATCCTCGTCAATAGATTCAAATGCGTCTTTAAAAGGTTGGGTTTTGTATTTGCTAATATTTTCAGTAATAAATGTAATGACTCGATCAAAATCTTTTTTGCTAAATTTAATTTGTTCCCATCTAGATGCTAGGATGGATTTTTTCATTTGCTCACGTTCGATGATTTTTTTCAATTCATCATTGGAAACTTTTGGTTTAGGAGCTTCGTTTTTTGCGCGAGCTTTTCGAATTTCATCAATCTTTTTATAATTTGGATCAAAGATGATAAACTGGTCTGATTCAGAGAGTTTAAAAGTTGATCCTGGTAAAATATCATCCTTCTCTTCATACTGCTCTCTCTCTTTAAAATAACTTTCAGGGTATAAATACAAAGAATGAGGAAGAGAAATCATAGCAAACACTGCTGCATCGGTATAAGCTCTATCTACATCAATATTTTTATCAATGTAGTGTTTATCAACAGCTTGCACAACACTTTCAAAATCTTTATAAGTAAAGTTAGTAGTGCGGACAGGTTTTTTGGTTGTTGGTTCACAGTATGCAACTGTGGAAAAAAGGAAAGTTAGACAAATCGTTGTTACGAATAAAGATGTTCTTTTCAAAACTGTATACCCTCTAGATATGAGTTAACTCAATATAATTTTCTACCTGAGAGTGTCAATAAATTTGTGGCAAGGTTTTTCGAACCTTTTTGGCTCAATTAGAAGATTACCACCGATGGACACCGATAACAAAACGATGTTACTTTGATTCAGTATATTCTTTTTCGTTTCGTAATATGCGTCATTTAGCCACACATTACTCTATAATCAAAATAAAAGCCATCGTATTTTTTATCGTTCTTTTATCGGTGTCCATCGGTGGTGAAAAAATCTGTATATTCATGCCTTTGCATAACGCTGACTACTTTGATTTTTAGATTTATCCCATGTCTGAACAGATTTTAATTTGCCGCTGAGTTTTTTCTTTTGTTCTAAAATATCATAATGATTTTGCATACGAAGCCAATACTCATCGTTAAATCCAAAAAACTTACCCAACAGAAGAGAAAGCCTAGCTGTAATGTCTTTTTTTCCGTTAATAAGTTCACTTAAATTAGATTCCGAAATTCCAGTTGCACGAGAAAGTTTGTAAGCAGAAATTTCCATCTCACTTAAGTGCTCTTTTAAAATTTCTCCAGGGTGTACATTGAATGTTTTTTTCATCATAGTTTCCTACTTCTTCAACACTTGCACTAGTTCTTTTGAGAATTGTTTCACATTGGGTTTATAAAATTTGGCAGAAGGAGAGATTAATACTGGATCAGTATATACTTCTCCAAATGATAATACAGGTGCCCACCAAGCTTTAATAGAGTCATGGATCGAGTTTGTCTCAATCATTTTAATCTGATTCAATTTATTATCCAACACAATAAATGTAGACACTACTTTTTCTTCATCCCAAAAAGGGAAAGTTCCTAACGTCATTAAAAAAGGAAGTAGAGTGAAGCCTTTTTTATTGTTTTCGGTATTTTCGAAATTAGTATGGAAAAGCCCTATTACCCAATAATCAACATCAAACTTTTTCATTTTGATAGGTTCTTCTTTTTGTTCAGGAATTATTAACAAATTGTCTACTTCAGGTAATCCAAGGTTTCTTGTATTTCTTAAATAAATAGATAAAAATTCTCTTAGATTTTCTGATGAGATCAAAGTATCTTTTTCAACTATTTTTAATTGCTTAGAACTTTTTCCAAAATCTAATATTTTAATTAGGTTGTCATTTTCATATAAAGTTATACTTGTCTGATAAATTGTTGACTTATATTGACTAAAGCTAATAAAATTATCTTCTTTTACATCTACAAAAACTTTCTCTTTCGGATTATCATTTACAAATTCGATAATTCGTAAGTATCTAGGATTTTTTATTTCTAAGTTCATATTCAAAATATCATGTGCCCATACCTGCTTCGTCTTCGTAGCAAACGGGTAAAACCCTATTAGCCCAATCTTTTTAGAACGTAAAAATTCCAATTCATCACTAGTAAGCTCATACTGAGAACTATCGCGCACAAAATAATGAGTACAATCAAGTGTGGATAAGAGCAAACAAAGTAAAAATATTTTTTTCATGAGACCGATTATATAGAAATAAAAAATATTAGCAATAGGCAATGACCGCAATAGGGAGAACTACCTATCAGTATTTTTACTTACAGACTGTTAGCGGATTCGGCATAACATTATCCAAGCTTACGCTAAATAATAAGAAACTGATTACGAGGCGAAGGTGTCCATCTGTGGTAATCTTGAATCGCATTGCGCCCACGCCTAGAGAATCTTAATGCTACTTTGCCATGTACTGAAATTTAGATATATACTCAGATTAGATTGGTTTTCGGATTTTTAATCCTGTAAATCTTGTAAATCCTGTCTAAAAAAATTTTCTTTACTGAAAACCAATTTGGCTTGAGTATATTAATGCGACTTGACGAAGTAGCATTAATTCAAACGAAAATCGTTCTAAAAAATTAGGTCTTTACTAAGCCTAAATTTACCGAAAATAAAAAAGATACTTGAGGAAAATCTGAATCTTACATAGAATGTAAGCCTAATTTTTCTATCTGCCGCGTGTGCAAGGTGAACTATGAGTAAATTAAAATCTGTAATGTTTGAAGAAGAGTCTGCTCTCGAAAAGCTCGAAAAGGAGCAAGTTGAGGTCATCGGCGATACGATTGATGAAAGCTTACGCCTGGCAGCTAAACATTTTGGAAAAGAAATTTACCAACTTGATTATGAAGTGATCGAGCGTGGGAAAAAAAGTTTATTTTTCTCACAACCGTTTCGAATTCGCGTTTTTATCGCAAACCATGAAGACAATATTCACGAGCTGGAAGGATTAGACAAAAAACTAACAGGTGGTAGTGGAAAATTACTCTCTAAAGAACTCAAAAACCTAATTGTTCCAAAAGATGTAGATGGATGGGTAAGTATTAAATACTACCGGCATGGGCTTTATATGCTAGAAATCCCTCCTGTTGGGAACGGTAAACCGGCAAATGCTGCTGACGTGATAAAAAGACTCAATATGCGAGGGATTACTCCTCCAACAGAGGCTGCTATTCAGAAGTTCCTCGCTACAAAATCAACAGAATATATGCGAATGGGTGAGGCTAAATTAAAACCGTTTGCGGAAGCCGGTGCGAAAGTAGAGGTTTCGGATGATAACATGAAGGCTTTTGTCACTCTTCTTCCTCCAAAGCCGGGTGGGCGAGATTTAGAAATTGCCGATGTAGTTTACGAGCTTAAAAAAGAAGATATCGTTTACGGAATTAAAGAAGATGCGATTCGCGAAGCTTTGCAGATGGAAAAATACAATGAGCCTTTTGTAGCTGCTGCCGGTGATCCACCTCTGCATGGAAAAAATGCCCAAATTGTATACCATGTTCGAACCGAGAAGAAAGTTGTGCTCAAAGAAGATGCAAATGGAAAAGTAGACTATAAAGATCTGGATTTAATTGAAAATGTTGTCGTAGGACAATTACTCGCAGAAAAAACTCCGCCCGAAAAAGGTAAATATGGACGGGATTTATTTAACCAGATGTTAGAGGCAAAAGACGGGCAAGATATTCCACTGAACCAAGGAAAAGGGACAATTCTTTCTGAAGACAAAATGAAATTAACCGCCGAAGTAAATGGGCAGGTCATATTTGCGGAAGATCGACTTTCAGTAGAAACGGTTTATCGAATCAGTGGAGATGTAAGCATGAGAACGGGTAATGTCACTTTCCTCGGCTCAATTGTCATCACTGGAAATATCGAGGACAATTTCCAAGTGAAGGCCTCTGGAAATATTGAGATTTATGGAACTGTTCAAAAGGCACAAGTAGAGGCAGATGGAGATATTATTATCAGGCAGGGTGTAACAGGAAGAGGTGAAGCGCGAATTGAATCCACAGGTGGAAATGTGGTCTCTAAGTTTTTACAAGACGCAATTGTGATTACTGATAAGGACGTCATTGTGCAAGAAGCAATTATGAACTGCGATGTAAGTGCTGGCGGGCGAATCATTTGCAATGGTAAAAAGGCAAATATTCTCGGTGGACGACTTAAAGCTGGAGTTTTAATTTCTGCTAAGAATATTGGCTCCCCCGCAAACCCTACAACAGAGTTAATCGTTGGAGTGAATCCTAAGTATCTCAAACAAGTCGAAGATTATACATTCAAGAAAAAAGAAGCTATGGATAAACTGGAAATCCTCCATAAAAGCCATAAGACCTTACAGGCAAGACAGGAAGCAGATCCCGCGTCATTTACCGAGGAGAATGTAATCTACCTTGGTAAGTTAGAAGTAGGAGTGAAAAAGTTGGAAAAAAGAATCGCAGAATATGACAAGGAAATTCAGACTGTCAATTCATACATGGAACAAGTGGGCGACCTAGGTAAAGTTTATTTTGAAAAGAAAATGTATGGCGGTGTGTCGATCCGAATTAAAAATGCTGAACCTTTCAAAGTCAAAAATGAAATACAAGCAAAGACTTTGTTTTTGTCTGAAGGAAAAATTCAGATGAAACCGTATTCAGACCCGGATAATGAGAAAGGTGACACCCGACGTGGTGGACGACGAAAATAAAATGATTGGAGAATTTCTTTGGAACTATTAGCTCTTGTACTTATCAATATTGTTTTCGGTGTAATTTTATACTATGCAGTATCTATCAAAGTTACCAATAGTGTTAGGGATTATCAAATTGTAAAACTCAAAAAAGAAATTCAGGCTCATACACTTTCTTTCTTCAAAGAATCCGAAAGTTACTTAGCACTTATGGATTCTCGTATTTCTGTTCTGAAAAATCTTTTGCATAAAGCAGAAAATATGGGAATTAATTTTCAAGCTATGCCTGAATTAGAAAAACCTTCTCCTAAATTTTCTTATTCAGAACCGGAACATAAGTCCGTTCCAAAATCCAATTCTGCACAATACGAAAAGGCTAATAATGATTATCCAATAAAAGAATCTAAACCTAAAGTGACACAAACTCCTAAGACAAAATCTGCTTCAAATGTTCACTCCGAAGAAGAAGGTTTTTTAAGTGGACTGATTAGTGGACTTGGAAAAGGACTCAAATCTATGTTCGGTGTTCCTGATGCTACTTTTGTAAACCTAGAAAGGGAGCCAAGTTCTAAAACCAAAAAAAATTCTGTCATTGATGTTTCGATTGGTGGAAATCCTTTAGACACAGTTGATTTCTTTCGCGATAATCTAAAATCTGACGATGACTTTCAATCTGTATTTAATCAGGCAAACAATCCGTATTCGCAAAATTCGAAACCGCAAGACAAAGTTTCTATTTCTATAACTACCGCATTAGAGGAATTACCCGCTGATGCAACTAAAGTGGAAAAAGTCGTTCACCTATTAAAGAAAGGTTATTCCCATGGTGAAATCTCAGACGAAATGGGGCTGGCGATTCCTGAAATATCCTTAATCGAAACCATTAAAATTGAAAGATCCAGAAGGATATAGGTTCAATGTCTTCTTTTAAAATTTTGAATATAGGTTTTTCGAACGTACTTATGACTTCTCGTGTTGTTACTATTATCCACGCAGACTCAGCCTCTGCGCGACGTTTGCGTTCGGAAGCAAAAAATACAGGTCACTTAGTGGATGCGACTAACGGGCGTAAAACACGATCTGTAATTCTAACAGACACGAATCATTTAGTCCTTTCTAGTTTAAAAGTAGAATCACTTGCGAGAAGAATTGAAGCTGATGACAATAGCCTTCCGGCATTGGAGGAAGAATCTCTTGAAAGTGAGTCCTAGAGGAGTTTTGTATATAATTTCTTCCGTTGCAGGTGGGGGTAAATCAACATTAATTTCTCTCCTTTTGAAGAAGTATCCTGATATTCACTTTTCTATTTCTGTTACTTCGAGAGCAGTGCGCCCAGGAGATGAGCCAGGGGTAAATTACCATTTTGTGTCGAGAGAAGAGTTTCAAAAACTAATAGCTCAGGATTTTTTCTTAGAATGGGCACTTGTTCATGATAATTATTATGGAACTTCCAAACGTTATATAGAAAAAGAAATTCGAAAAGGAAATAAAGTAATTTTAGATATTGACGTTCAAGGATTTCGAATTATTAAATCCAAAATCGCAAAAATGAAGTCTATTTTTATTCTACCTCCTAGTGAGGAAGTATGGATTGAAAGACTCAAAAAAAGAGGGAGCGATAGTCCCGAAAGTATTGAAAAAAGAATTCGAAATGGTAAAGAAGAACTCACTCATGTGAATGAATATGATTTTCAAATTATTAATGATAAATTAGATGACTCTTTGCTCGCCTTAGAAAAAATCCTCTTTGGAGATAATCCACCTTTACCTGTAGATACTACTAATCAGAATGAATAGCAATTTATCTATTCAATCCGGTTTATACAAAGGGCGAAAAGTCCCAGTTCCAGCAGCTATTAAGGGTAATAGCAATTTTACCTCAGCCTTACTTAAAAAATCTATTTTCTCAATTTTAGATTCATTTGGCTTACAAGGAAAAATTTCTATTGAAGATTCTTTATTTGTGGATCTATTTGCAGGATCAGGTCAAGTGGGGCTAGAAGCTGTTAGCCGTGGATTTAAAAATACTGTTTTTTTTGAATTGGATAAGAATCGTTTTAGAGGTCTAAAAGAATTTTTACCCGGCATTCGAAAAGATTTTGTTTTGCTTCATCGTGATTCATTTCGCTATTATGATGCATTTGATTTTTCCGATGTTCATTCTGTTGTATTTTATATAGATCCTCCTTATTCATTCTGGGAAAAAGACTTCGGAAAAATTTTGCAGCTAACAATGAATATCCGAATTGCTTTTCAAAACAAAAATCTAATTCTTTTAGTTCAGACTCCCAAAAATCCTAATTGGGAAAATTTTGAAGCTAGGCAAGCAGGGAATAATACCTTGTTAGTTTTTAGTAGTTTTATTTAACCACTCTGTCCTTATTACAAGGTCTTGTAATAATTTCTAATGAATTATACTTATTAATTCACTAGAAATTTGTCCTTAGCGGCTAACTTAATGATTATAAATTGAAAAATAATCCTATAGCACAATACAAGACTCAGGAGAATATTTAATGATTAAAAAAATTTCTATTTTAATGATCGTATTGCTTTTTTTAATTCTACTCACAGAATGTAAAAAGGAAAAAGAGGATAAGTCTTGGTTGGCGCTATTGCCTTTGCTAAATACTAGCACGACTACTACGAAATATAGAATATTTGTAACGACTTCTACGTATGCAGGAAATCTAGGTGGTTCTAGTGGAGCAGATTCAAAATGTAACAGTGATGCTGGCAAACCAAATACAGGGACTTACAAAGCTATCATAGTAGATAGTGCTCGTGTTGCATGTACGACAGCAAGTTGTTCTGGGGGCACTTCCGAAAATACCAATTGGGTTTTAAAACCGAATACTGCGTACTACAAATCGGACGGGACTACTTTAGTAGGGACAACTAATGCAGGCGGAGTATTTACCTTTGCCCTTCAAAATAGCATTGGAACTGGAGCGAATTCTTGGACAGGTCTTGCAACCGACTGGACAACTTCTACCACTTGTGTGAATTGGACTGAAGGTGTTGCTGGAAATGGAAGTTGTGGTATTGTAAATTCAACCACTTCAACCTCAATTAGTGATTCGGGTGCTTCTACTTGTTCTAGTCTGAAACCTCTAATTTGCGTTGAACAATAATCCTATTAAATCCTTGACCCGACATTAAGCATTGTCAAATTTAATAATTAACGTGAACTCGACGTAAAAATTTTTCACCACGAAGAGCACGAAGGACGCGAAGAAAAACTCAAAATTTCCTAGGAAATTTTAACCTTCGTGAACTTCTTATTCTTCGCGGTTCATTAAAACTTTGTTTTTATACAGTCCCCGAATTCACGTAACTTATTAAGGGGTAATGCATGAAACTCTCTACCAAACTATTTTTATTTTCGATTAGTATTTTTTTAACCTCGATTACCATTATCCTCGCTTGCGGTCCCTTTGGTTGGTTTGATTTTTCCTATAACACTCTGATTACTCCAGAAATTATCAATAATCCAAAGGCGGAAAAGTTTTTTTGGTCGAACAAATATTCTCTTTATAAACGTTTTAAGGATAATTACATATCTGATTTTAATGCAGTGAATGTTTTAGAATGGAAGGGATATTTTCAGAATCAAGTTTCCGATGACAAATTAAAATTTTGGCTCTACCAATCCACGCTAAAAGAAATCGACGAAATGATTTTTCATTTACAAGGCAAGTCTGGTCTCAGTAGCGAGAATAATAAAAAGTTCTCCTTATCAATTGTTTCTAATAAAAAGATTGCTATTGATTTTCTTTTTTATCTCGGTTATGCGAAGCGAAATGAAGAATTTGCTTCTAAACAAATTGACTTATACAGTTGGGATGAAACAGAAAAAAAGAAAACTCCCACTGAACAAATTGAAAAACAAATTTTAGGTGGTCAAAAGTTTTTAGAAAAAGAAACCAACCCATTTTTAATAGAAAGATATATTTTTCAAATCGTGCGGTTATTCTTTCTTAATTCACAATATGGAGAGGCAATTTCATTTTACTCGAAGAAAGAAAACTTATTCCAAACTAAAAATTCTATGAAACCTAGAACATTGGGATATATAGCAGGTAGCCACAATAAACGAAAAGAATATGGTATCGCAAACTACTTGTATGCCTCTTTATTTGCAAATGAGCCAATGATGCAAGAAACTGCGTATCTTTCTTTTCATCCACAAAATGGAAAAGATTGGGAGGAAAGTTTAAAGTTGGCAAAAAACAAACTAGAAAAAACAACTCTCTGGTTTTTATTTGGTGTTACCTTTGATCCCGAAACTGCAATTAAAGAAATTTATACAATCGACGCTCAATCAGAATACTTGGAAGTTCTTCTCTTAAAAGAAATTAATCATGTAGAAGAACATTTTTTAATGATCCAACCAACCTTACCGTTGGTCGAAACAGGAATCAAGGACGAACATCAGTTTAATTCCAGAAAGGGAACTTTTTTGAAAACTATTACTGATATTGCTTTAGAAAACAAAATAACAAATAAATTTGTTTGGAACATTTCTGCGGCTTATTTAAATTATGCGTATGGGGATTATACTCAGGGAGATAAGCTTTTAGAAAAGGCAAAGAGTTTTAGTGAGGTAAACCCTAAAACTAAATTGCAGTATAAATCACAATTTGCAATCGTACATGTTTTTGGAAAAATTCTTAGTAATCCCAAAATAACTCCCGAAGTAGAAAAAGAAATTTTACCAAACATAAAATTCATTTTCGAAAAACAAATAGAATCTATTCCCAATTTTCGTTTTGAGTATGCACGGTATTGGATTACAAACGCAATCTCTGTAAAATTTGCAACACAAGGTGAGGTTGAAAAAGCAGAAGTTGTGCAACATGGAACGGTTAAGAACCATTTTGCGAATATGGAAAATACGAAAAAAATGATAACCTATTTCGATAAAAAAGATCATTCTGAGTTAGAAAAATTTTACCAATCTCGCGCTGGTTTAAAAAAGAAAGACTATCAAATGTTACTTGGAATTCATTATGCATTAGGAGACGAATTAGAATTAGCCTTAGAAACATTTAAATCAATTCCAAATTTTAAATATTCTCTTAAGACGAGTCCATTTTCCATTCGCAAAAAAGATTGCCATCAGTGTGATATTTTACCGAAATATGCAAAGCCATACTCTTATATTTCTTTTTTAGAAAAACTAATCGAATTAAAAAAAGAAACCAAGAACAATAAAAAGCAACAATCGGAAAATTATTTTCTGATTGCTAACGCATTTTACAATATGAGTTACTTTGGCACTAGCGGGTTTCATCGTAATCCTGTTCATAGTTTTCAAGAAGTTTTCTGGAACTGGAGATATCGAAATGCGACTAAGAAAGATTATCCCGAAATGGATAATTCGATTGCACTTAAGTATTATCTACTAGCCGCAGAATCTAGTAAGGATCCAGAATTTAAAGCCAAGATGAATTTTATGGCAGCTAAGTCTGAATTAAATGAGTGGTATTTGCAAAATAAAACGGATGATAAAGATTTTAAAGCAGGATTTTATTTTTCTGTCCTAAAAGAAAAGTTTTCTGAAACCAAGTATTATGCTGAAATTATCAATGAATGTACTTATTTTGTGAAGTATCTTGCCGGAAAAAAGTAACTTGTATTTTTTTAGTTAAATATTTCTTTCAGGTAAATTTCTTTTTCAAAAATAGAAATAACATCTTGATCAGTGTAAATAATTTTAGTAGAATAGTTATCATTTTTTGGATTTTGATAAGTTTCGATTTCCCGTTTGCCTAGATTCACTATCCAGTAGTTTTCAATATTTGCCTCAGCATAGATAGGAATTTTTTCTCTATCATAATTGAGTGATGTCTTTGCAATTTCAACCACAAGAAGTGCTGTTGTTGGATTCACTGTTTTGAAATCGCCTAACGTTCCTTTGATGATAGAAATATCCGGTTCAGGAACGGTTCTTAGAAGTGTTAGAGGTTTCTCTGAGCGGATAATCGTATTTGCCGGTCGTATCTTCGATAGAGCTTCAAATAATATATCGGAATAATAGCTATGGTCAGGTCCTTTAGTCATTTTATGAACAATTACTCCTTCTATTAACTCGGTATCTTCTTCTATGATGCCAAGCTCATTCATTCTGTGATAATTTTCCACAGAAATAGCAGAGAACAACTTTCGAACTTCTGAATTTTCTAACACAGGAAATGGCATGATTAGAAATTAGTCTAAATCCTTTTTTTGTCAACCAGAATCTGAATCAAATATCCAATCGAATTGGTTCACCTGGTTTTAGTTTGTTAAAGTCTCTCACTTTAAAAGTTAAATGACTCCATGCATCCACAGAATAATCATCTTTTACATGAAGTGCCGGTCGCATTGCAATGGGTTTTGCTTTTTGTTCGTGCAAATAAAGAGAACGTCTACCAAAAAATCTTCCGTTGAATTCAGCTTCCGTTACTTTTTTAACTTTATCGCCCTTCATTTTAAACGCTAATTCACAATTATCCGCAAGTGATTTCATTTCTTCAGGATTTACAGAAATGGTATGGTCGGGACCGGGAAGGGTTTTGTCTAAGGTAAAATGTTTTTCGATTACACAAGCATCGTATCCAATTGCGATTGCTGCCCCAATTGTCCCAGCAGAATGATCGGAGAATCCAATTGGAAAATCGTACATACTAGAAAATAATTGAATCGTTTTTAAGTTTAGATTTTCAGGAGGCGTTGGATACAAAGAAACACAATGCATTAGACAAATTTCGGAAACTTTTTGAGAATCCAAAAACTCCACTGCACGGGTTACTTCGTGTAAGTCGGCAGCTCCAGTTGAGACAAATAATGGTAAACCGCTTGCTGCACATTTTTCTAATAATTCAGAATTTACAATATCACCTGATGCAATTTTTAAAACAGGAACTTTGAGGCTAACAAGGAGATCTACACTTGAAACACAAAGCGGCGTAGAGAAAAAAACTAACCCTTCCTCGTGTGCGGTTTTTTGAAATTCCCTGTGAAAGAAATCAGAAAGCTCATATTGTTTAAATATATCGAAAAGGAATTTTGCGTCAGAGCTTTTTGGGTCAATGAATTCTTCTGTAATATACGATTGAAATTTTACTGCATCTGCCCCCGCTTTTTTAGCTGCGGCAATTGTTCGTTTTCCGATTTCTAGATCATTATTATGATTAAGCCCAATTTCTGCTACGAGCATAGGTTTGTGATTTTTAGAAATCACTCTACCATTTATATTTATTTCTTTTTTAAAGTTCATTATAGAAATCATCGGAAGATTTTTTAAAAAACTAACACGTCTTTAGTCGAAAGAATTTCAAAGATTACCACCGATGCGCACCTATAAAGGAACGATCAAAAAAGGATAAAGGATGCAAATAAAGTTACGAATACTAAAAAAACAATCGTATCTTTTATTGGTGTCCTCGGTGTTCTAACTCAATGTTGCTTCTTTGGGGCGCAACATAATGTGGTAATCTTTATCTTAATGACATTGGGCGGCTCGTAATCGTGAAATATTAAGCATGACAAAATAGCCGTTCTAGTAAAATCTAGTGTCAATATGCCTGCAACAGCTTTACCCGACATAGATATTGATTCAGAAATAAAACCTAGAGAACCCGGTGGACCATGGAAGGTTGTGCTTTGGGACGATGATTTTCATACTTATGATTATGTGATAGAGATGCTGATGGAAATTTGTCAAATGTCTATGGAAAAAGCATTTCAACATGCAGTGGAAGTTGATACTGAAAAGAAAACCATTGTATTTACAGGAGAGTTGGAACATGCCGAACATGTGCAGGATAGAATTCATGAATTTGGACCAGATCCTCGCATGGCTGATTCAAAAGGACCGATGAGTGCGACTTTAGAACAATAAAAATAGATTGCCTTTTTCTCTATCCTTATTTTTCTCTTTAACTTATGGCATAAATCAAATTGATTTATGCCCAATCTAGTATAAGAAGCAGAGATATGATTAACAAAAAAAAAGTCGTAGTAGTATTACCCGCATATAAAGCAGCACTTACCTTAGAAAAAACTTACAAAGAAATTCCTTTCGATATAGTCGATGAAGTGATTTTAGTCGATGATGCAAGTCCTGATAATACGGCAGACGTAGCAAAGAAAGTAGGAATCAAACATGTAATCGTACATGAGAAAAACAAAGGTTACGGTGGAAATCAAAAAACTTGTTATAATACTGCTCTAAAATTGGGAGCGGATATTGTCATTATGCTACACCCTGATTATCAATATACACCGATGCTTATTACTGCGATGGCAAGTATTATATCTCAGGGTTTATATCCTGTCGTATTTGCCTCTCGTATTTTGGGAACAGGAGCGTTAAAAGGTGGTATGCCACTCTACAAATATTTTTTCAATCGTTGTTTGACTTTATTTCAAAATATTTTAATGGGACAAAAACTTTCCGAATACCATACAGGCTATCGCGCGTTTTCCAAAGAAGTATTACTCAAAACTAATTACGAAGTAAACTCGGATGATTTTGTTTTTGATAACCAAATGATTGGACAAATATTTTATGAAGGTTTTGAAATCGGCGAGGTTACTTGTCCGACTAAGTATTTCCCAGAAGCATCTTCCATTAATTTTAGCCGCAGCGTAAAATATGGATTAGGCGTTCTGAGTGTAAGTATCATTTACCGCTTACAAAAAATGGGTCTTGGTAAATTTAAAATTTTCGAAAAGAAACAAGCTTAATTTACTGTTTCGATAGGAAATAGAAAATAAAATAATAGAATCGAAATAACAAAAAATACGGCAAAGTAAAGTTTGCCTATTTTTCTCCACTCTAGTCTGTCTTGGGAAAGAATAAGATATTTTATTTCTTCCAGTCCATATTGTAATTGTTCCTCTGTAAAATTTCTTCCGAACAATTCTATTAGGAAGGATTTATATACGTCAGAGCGGTTATCATGGATTATCCGATATGATTCAAACACTAGGGATTTATCTTTCGAAAATAGGTTTTCGAATAATCTTGGAACTTTGTAGTATTGAAATAAAATCATCACCGATACATTGCAGTACATCGCATATATATTGAGTAAAAAATACTTTGGGTCTAAACCTTTTACAGAAAATAAAAGATATAAATAAAGTCCTAACATCAAAAATCCAAAGTATCTGAGGATCGGCACAAATAATTTGTATTTTCTCTGTTCTGCTTTGTATTCTATGTAAAGTGATTCCATTGAGATATTTCCATACTGCCTAGGGATATTTCTATGCAAAGTAAAAATGATTAAGGATTTTTCACCAGGGATGAACACACGCCAAGGCTATAAACACGGATGGATCTAATAATCCTTAATCTTTTATCCGTGTCCATCGGTGTTCTAACTCAATGTTGCTTCTTTGGGGCGCAACATAATGTGGTAATCTTTTGCGTAGTTTCTTAACTTAATGACATTGGGCGAAAGCGGGTGGAGCCAAGTCGAATATGTTAATACTCTTTGCAAACACTTCGATAAACTCTGTGAGGACTACGATCTTTGCTTTTACATAGTCCGTAATTCATGTATTTCAAGTATGATAATTGTCATACTTCTTTTA
Source organism: Leptospiraceae bacterium (assembly GCA_017996175.1). GTDB lineage: Bacteria > Spirochaetota > Leptospiria > Leptospirales > Leptospiraceae > UBA2033. The sequence goes on along the minus strand of JAGOHK010000032.1, from coordinate 12,171 downwards.
TGACTTTTTTTTAAGGAAATACTTGCGTTTATAGTCTAAGTTTTTCAACATTTACAATATGCCGCAAAGTAATTTTCCAAAATCAATTGCCTTACTTATTGTAACAATTTCCCTGGGAACCATGTTTGGACTTGGTGCTTACACATTTTATTTTGCAGAGGGTGCAGCCTATTTATCAGATGATCCAAAGGTATGTGCTAATTGTCACGTTATGCGCGAGCATTATGATGGGTGGCAAAAGGCAAGTCATCATGCAAATGCAACTTGTAATGGTTGCCATACACCGACTAATATCGTTGCGAAGTATATTAGCAAAGCAAATAACGGATTTTGGCATTCGAAGGGATTTACTTTTTATGATTATCATGAACCAATTCGTATTCGAGAATCAAATCGAAAAATTCTATTAGAAAACTGTGTGAATTGCCACCAAAAATTTGTTTCCGAAATTCATACGGGTAATGACGATAAATCGCAACTAAATTGTATTCATTGCCATGCCGCAGTCGGACATGGACCAACTAAATAAATAGGAGTTAGAAATGAGCTGGATAGAAAGTTTACTCAAAAAAATAGAAAGTGGGGATCGAAAAATCTTAATCGGATTATTGGCATCTGTTGCCGTGGTTGTTTTTGCTATCATGTTATTATTTGGAAATATTCTAGAAAGAAAAGCAGAAGCAAAAGACCATGTATTTCGAGTTGTAAATTTGACAGAAGATACAATTGATCCTGCTGAGTGGGGAAAAAATTTTCCTCGTCAATACGATAGTTACAAAAGAACGGTTGACATTGAGCGAACTAAACACGGTGGAAGTGAAGCATTTCAAAAACTAGATGATGATCCGCTTCTTCGAGAGTTGTTTGCCGGTTATGCGTTCGGTATTGATTTTAGAGAAGAAAGAGGACATGCTTATATGCTGCAAGATCAAACTGAAACCGAAAGAGTAAAACAATTCAAACAACCAGGTGCTTGTTTGCATTGCCATGCTTCGGTAATTCCGTATTATAGATCAGAAGGAAAGAAAGCTGGAGTTCCAGACAATCAAAAGGAAGCTCAAATTCAGAAAGGTTTCGACGTAGTATGCGCTATGTCTTACAAGGATGCAGCAAAAAATGTATCTCATCCAGTATCTTGTGTGGATTGTCATAATGTAAATACAATGCAGTTGGAAGTAAATCGTCCGGGGTTTATCAATGGTATCCGCAATCTTGCAAAATCTACAGCGCCAACTCCTCATTTACCAAGCATTGAGCGATGGCGTAAAGAAGGAAAGAAAGGAGATTACGATGTAAACAAAATGGCTTCCCGTCAAGAAATGCGCTCTTTTGTTTGTGGTCAGTGTCACGTAGAGTATTATTTCAAAGGACCAGAAAAAAACCTAACCTACCCTTGGCACAATGGACTTAAAATGGAGCAAATCGAAAAATACTATGACGATGTAGCATGGAAGGACTTCGAACATAAAAAATCAGGGGCTAAGGTGCTGAAGGCGCAACATCCTGAATTTGAAACTTGGAGCCAGGGGATTCACGCTAGGAGTGGAGTATCGTGTGCTGATTGCCACATGCCTTACAAAAGAGAAGGTGCAATCAAAGTCAGCGATCACCATGTTCGAAGCCCTATGCTAAATGTTGCAGCGTCTTGTGAGACTTGTCATCGTTATCCCGAAAAAGAAATTAAAGCAAGAGTAGAGATTATCCAAGATAGAACAAAAGATTTATTACTCAAAGCTGAGGGTGCTACTGTAGCTTTAATTAAAGACATCGAAGCGGCTAAGGGCAGAGGTGCTACTGATGTTTCCCTCGAAATGGCACGTAACTTGCATCGAAAAGCACAATGGAGAGTTGATTTTGTTGCAGCAGAGAACTCAATGGGATTCCATGCACCCGGTGAATCCTTACGGATTCTAGCAGAGGCTATAGACTATGCAAGACAAGGACAACTAATTGTACAAAAAAATGTTAAATAAACTAATAACCATTAGCTTCTCTATATTTCTATTGATTTCCTTTTCAGGACTTATTTCTCAGGAAATAAAAGAAGCTAATCCTGCGAAAGAGTCAAAGGAAGTCCCAGCCAAGTCGGCTCCTATAAACTCACCTGCTAATCCAACAGAGGTAAAGGAAGTTGTTTCTGAGCCCGCAAAACAGCCAGTAGACGCAAAAACTGTAACAGAAGCGAAAGATGCGCAACCCACACCAGTGAAAGAAGCGGCTAATCCTGTTTTACCTGAATCGTATAAAAGCGATCAGAAAGGAAATATGAATATTGAACACTTGCGATCAATATTCGTTACCCCCGAACAAATGGGAGCACTTCGTAAGAGTCAGTTATTTTGGATAGATGATAAGTTAAAGGTGGGATTTCATATTCGCCCCAGATTTGAATCTAGACAAAATGCGGATTTCAATCGAAATACGGATGATTACTCAAACTTCACTGGTCAGAATACGCAGCTTTGGTTTTTACTGGATCCATCGCCTTATTTTTCTGCAAAGGTGACAATACAAGATGCAAGACTATGGGGTGGCTCTCAAAATTCTGGTTCAGGGGGTGATCCTCGTTATGCGTACACAAATGCGGGAAGAGATATAACTGCTCCGACTAGTACCACCATTTCCCCAACACCATCTACAGATTTAGCAAGAGTGCAAAGGTCAAGTACAGATATAAGAGAAGCTTATATTATGTTAAAAAAATCTGACAAACTACCTTTAAATATTCAAATTGGAAGGCAGATTTTTGCTTATGGTGATTTAAAATTATTAGGTCCTTTGAATTGGCTGAATAACGGTTTTTCCTTTGATGGAATTCGTTTTATGTACGAAAGTAAGTATTTCTCTTCTCATGTCTTTGGAAGTACACTTTCAGAACAGCATAGTGCACCGGGCGGAGTTATTACAACAAATGGAAGAGCAAGAGGAAGTATCGATGATGCTTATTTTACTGGGACATATAATACTATTAAACCCTGGGAATACTTTTTGATAGATCTTTATGCATTTGGTTTGCATAAAAAATGGATTCCTGCGACTACTCCTGCTTATCCTCTACCAAATGCCCAGATTACTACGGAAGATAGACAAAGACAAAGAGATAATTTATTAACAACTGGATTTAGAATTACGAATCGAACGAATAACAACAATTTGCCGAAGGGAAAACTTTGGGATTGGACAATCGAGTCTGCATTTCAAACCGGAAAAACGGGAGAAAGTATAAATGCTAGTTGGGATTACGCACAAGTCAAGTATGATAGCCAAAGAATTTATAAAGAGAAAATACGTTATGATTCAAAGTTCATCTCTGCTGAAACAGGCTTTCTTGTTTTAGACAATCTTCGTCTTGGTGTTGGATATACGTATGCCTCTGGCGATGCAAATAGAAAAGACGGAGTGTCTAGTACTTGGAATCCGCTATTTGGACAAGTTGCTGGGACATTACCTTACTGGAATGTTATGAATGGTCAATCAACCATTGTTGGTTTCCAGAACGTCAAGTCTTACTCTGTTCGTGCCAATTATAAAACAGAGAAATACGGCACATTCATATTAGCCGCTTATGATATACTGAAAGCAAAATCCCAGGATGCTTGGTACAATGTAGCTGGCGGTGCGGTAACTGGTGGTAGTTCCGAAAGTCTAGACAATGAAAGATTTAAATACAATGCAAATTCCCATTTAGGGAAACGTTTGTTTTATCAATACGATATTACATGGGTTTACAATTATAGTGAACATATTTCTATTTGGTCTGGATTTTCGCTTATTCAAGCGCAAGATGCAGTTCGGAATATTCGGCAAGTTGGTGAGGCTGGTCGTTACAATTTTGAGCCTACATCTAGGTATTTTTATTTTATGGTATCTGCGGTTCTTTAATTTTCTTTTTAAATTCCATTTAGATAAAAAAATCTTATCTAAATGGTCTTCGTAAAAAGAGTGAATTAGTATTTAGAAACGCGTGTCGTTACCTAACTTGGTAGAGCCAATCAACTATGATTGGGTCGTAGGCTTAATTCCTACACGGCACATCACTTTCCCCTTTTTTTATTGACCTTAGCTTTTCAGAAAGAATGTTAGTAGTAACTTTTTAAAAAGCAAAGGAATTAGAATGAAAGCACCTAGAGAGCCAAAGATCAATTTATTTAAAAAATCTGCTCCCCTCAAAGCAAAAGTTTTAAAAAATATTCAACTTACTCCAGACCCAGGAAAAGGTAAACGTCCTAAAAAAGAAGGAATGTCCTCTATTCATCGAATTGTAATTGGAATTGATCACTCACAGTTTCCCTATCTGATTGGACAAAGTGCCGGGATTATTCCACCGGGTCAAGATCCGGAGAAAGTAGCTAAGGGATCGGAAAATACCGATTATGCGATACGACTTTATTCTATTTCTTCTCCTACCTATTCGATGGGAATGAAAGAAGATTCTATTGAATTTATTATAAAGCGAGATAATACGTACGACGAAGAGGGTAATATCAAATTCTCAGGTTCGGGCTCTAATTACATGTGCAATCTAAAAGAAGGCGATGAAGTTACAATGACCGGTCCTGCGGGTAAGAACTTTTTACTTCCAGCGACTGATTTTAGCGGAGACATCTACTTTTGCGCTACGGGGACTGGAATTGCTCCCTTTTATGGAATGACGTACGAGCTTCTAGAACATAAATTAATTAAATTTACGGGGAAAATCACTATTATCTACGGTGCTCCGTACTCGGACGAAATCGTATTACTGGATGAGTTTAGAGAACTAGAAAAAAAATATAGTAATTTTAAGCTAATAACAGCTATTAGCCGCGAAGAAAATAATCCTTTTGATGGTGGAAGAATGTACATTGGTCATAGAGTAAGAGAAATCTCAGACCAGATCAAAAATTCCTTTGCAAATAACGGTAGACTTTATATATGTGGTGGACCGAAAGGAATGGAAAAGGGTGTAATTGCAGAATTACAAAAAATACTTGGGGATAACGGTGAATTATCTCATTTTGAAGAAAAATTAAAAGAACAAAAACAATTATTTGTGGAGACATACTAATGAGTGAAACTGGAATCATAAAGGACATCGACAAAGGTAAGGGTGAAATTATCCGCGTAGAAATCAGTGAGTTCAAAGGTAAAAAACTTTTGAATCTTCGTGTCTGGTATACGGATGCAAATGGAGAATACAAACCTACCCAGAAAGGAATCGCTATTCCCCCAGAACTTTATGAACAAGTTAAGGAAGCGATTAACGCTGCTGGCGGGATGTTTTAATTAAATCTCCCTTCTCCTCTTTACGCTCATCAAAAGATACAGATTTACCATGCGAAGGCGTTGGTTGCGACTATCAAAGGGTGGAATGAACACCGATAAAAGAACGATAAAAATAATATGCGTTCAAACGAGAAGCTACGAATATGAAAGAGCTATTGTATCTTTCCCTGCGACACGTTCGGCAGACTCAGTAACCACCTAGCTCAGGACAAGTATCGGTGCTCTCGGTGTCCATCAGTGGTAATCTTTAAATGCGTTTACGCAGTCTCACAAAGGGGGATTCAAATCATGCCAAAATTAAATCTACGAACGAAACTTTTCTTTTTATACTTTTCCATTTTTCTCGTATTCTGTTTTTTTTATAGAGGTATATTCTTATTTACCTACAGGGATAGGATAGGGGATGCAAGTGTATGGCTAGTAATACAAAGTTTTTTTGTAGGAGTTAGATTTGATTTCTCTGTCATAACGAGTATCCTTTCTCCGTTTTATTTACTTTCTCTTATTTATCCACTCAATAGATATAGCGGTTATCGGTTTTTTTGGGCATTTTTACCAAATGTTTTTTTTATATGGATGACTTCGCACTTAGTTGGGGATATTGTATATTTTGCGAATGCGAATAAACATTTAGGTTATGAAGGATTTGTGTTTTTGAACAAAGATATATTTATCCTTATTCAATCTTTTATTGCAGAGCAGCCTGTTGCATTTATTTTAGCTGGTTTATTTATTCTTTTTTATTTTGGCATCGCGATTTATCTTTATAAAAAAAATTTTCGCTATGAGGAAAATGTGCGTAAGCCGTTATCTAGAATTTTGGAGTTTGGATTTTTCTTTGTTTTTTCGATTCTATTAATTCGAGGTGGCTTTCAAAATACTTCTTTACGCCCAAGTCACGCAATCATTTCCAACAATGGGTTTATTAATATCCTCGGATTAAACGGAGTATTTACTTCTTTTTATGATTTAAGTCAAACCCAGATTCCTGACTCAAAAAAAATTCCTTTAGCAGAAGCTATTTTGTATGTTCGGGAAAGTATCCAGTATGAAGGGGCAGAATTCGAAAATCCAATTTACCCTATTCTTCGAAAAGTTACTGCGGTTAATGATAAGAAACCGCCTAATATTGTAATCGTACTTTTAGAAAGTTGGACTGGAAAGTTTATAAAACCTATTTCAAAAGATGGACTCATAGATGGGAAAGAAGTTACACCTAATTTTAATCGTTTAGCAGAGAAGGGGATTTTTTTTAAACGTTTCTTTGCAACGGGTGGACGCACTTCCAATGGGCTTTTTGCTACTCTTACAGGTATTCCTGATAGACCGATGATGAGTGTATTACATACGCAAGAGGCTAATGCTAGAGTATCCGGTCTTGGTAAATTATTGAAACAGTTAAACTATGAAAGTCTTTTTATGACGGGTAGTAATTTATCTTTTGAGAACTTAGAACCACATATTAAAAGATGGGGATTTGATAAAATCGTAGATGAAAAAACCATAGAACAAACTAAAAAATATCAAAAAGGAATTTGGGGTTACGATGATGCCGATGGTTTAGAACTTTTTAACGAGTATTTAAAAAAACAAAACTTAGATAAACCATTTCTGGCAACTTATCTTACGATTTCTACCCATTATCCGTATAAAGTCCCGAATAAAAAATTTGAAATATTTGATTCTAAGACACGAGATTTTGAATTTCTGAATACTTATCATTATGCGGATTATGCTATAGGTGAATTTGTTAAAAATGCAGAAAAAGAGAAATACTTTGAAAATACTATCTTTATATTTCTTTCAGACCACACTCATCATAAAGATCTAAATCACTACGAAGACAGAAATATTCCTTTATTAATTTATGCGCCTAATCGCTTTAAATCGGAAGTGAAAAATACAATCGGATCACAGTTGGATATAATACCAACCTTACTTGGAATTATTGGAAAACCGATTTTATTTTCTGCAATGGGTAAAGACTTATTTGCCCCAAATCCTAAATCATTCGCCTATTTTTGTTTTGGTTATTTGTATGGTTGGATTGATGATGAGCATTTTTATTTTCAAAATATTTATGGTGTAAATAGGACTCTCAGTTTTACTATGAAAGAGCCATATTTTGATACTGCTGACTGCGATGTATCACCAAAATGTAAAATGATTGAACGAAAAACTAACGCATTTTTAAATCTACCAATTCAATTAATGGAAAAGAATTTAGTTTTTCCCTGGTAAATCCTTAAAGAATTTCCATATCTCTCTGTTGGCATTAATCTCGTTTGTAAATTTTCCGAAACCTTTTTCTTCTTCTAATTTTCCTGGCCAACCATGACCCGCTCCCTCTAATTTTAGAAATCGAACTGGTTTGCCGGATTTACAGTTAGAGTAGGTGTGGATAAATACTTTTACCCCGTCGTTTTGTTCGTTAATAATTTCTGCGTCTGGCTTTGGAGCGCATTTATTCCATTTGACCCATTGTTTGACTGTATCCTCTGCTCCGATTGCAACTCCTTTATTTCCATTAATCACTCCACCTCTGTATGGAACGATTGGATCTTCTGTCCCACTCATAAATAAAACAGGGACAGGTTGTTTTGGTTTTTCTTTGTTTAAATTTTCTGAGATGGTAGAGACTACACTTGCGTATCCGGTAAATGCATCGGGATAAATGAATGCCATTCTTTGTGTCATGAACCCACCGTTAGAATATCCGAATAAAAAGAATTTTTTAATTGAAAAATCATTTTGCAATTTGTCTTTCAGAGTCAGTAGGAATTTTTCATCGTTAGCTTTTAGGTCTTCTTCGGGAAGTTTTCTTCCGTCTACCCAAGCTTTATTGATTCCTGAAGGGTATACAATGATAAACCCCTCTTCTTCCGCGAGCTGGTTAAATTCGATTTTCCACATAAATTCCTCCCCACTTCCGCCTCTTCCATGTAGTCCGATTAAAATTACATTTTGTTTGATCGCCTTTGGTCGAAAAATTACATATTCGCGTTCGATGGAATCAATTAAAATCTTTTCGTGCAATAGAATATAGTCGATTGGAATATTACTCCCCCGTAGAGAAGTTTTACTGCATTGAGTTAAAAATAAAAACATTAAAATGAAAAGTATTTGCTTCATGCAGAATTAATAATTTATTTACTAAAATAAGCAAGCAAAAAACGTGAGTCACCCCCGAAACCTGCACAGAGCTTAGTCGAATATGTTGCGCCCCAAGAAGCAACATTGAGTTTGGACTTAATAATCCTTAATCTTTTATCCGTGGTAATCTTTAAGCGGTTCTCCTAACTTAATGACATTGAGCGAGAGCGATCGGTGGAATTTCGAAGGTGATAGAAAAGAAATTTAATTTACTTAGTAAAATTTTCAATGCAACAGTGATAAGATTCAATTGCCTCTTTACTTTGACTCATAACGCTTCTTGCAGTGAGAGTCAGAAAACTACTGATAGGTAGACCAGACTTTTCTAAAATTCTTGCTGTCCAGGTATTACATGTATTTGTAATATAATAAAATCCATTTCCAGCAAAAAAATAACTATTTCCATAAATTCCGCGACGTGTTTTTATTACTTCTCCTTTTTCGTTTGTTTGAAATGAGTTGTAGATTGTTTGATTTAAAATTCGATGCGCGTTTTTGGAAATAGGAATTCGAATTATCTCTGAGTTTGAAAAATAGTTTCGCGGATCTTTAGAAACGGCTACTACATGTAATACGCTCTCAGTCGGAATGAATAACGCCTGGAAAGTAATTTTAGTTGTAATTTCTTCTGCTTCGTAAAATCCTTTGTCACCCCAACCAATTTCATAGTAGGGGCTAATACCAAAATACCGATTAAAAAACTGTAATTCTTCTCCTATATTTTCTTGTAAAATAACAACTCCTGTATGCCAACCATGGCTTACTACATAGATATACGTTTCGTCTTCTTTGGTTTTCGGTGAGTTTTTCCATGATTTAATAGAATTGCAATTTACTAGAATCGCAGCCATTAGAAAAATTAAAAAAGTTTTTTTGGGAGTAATGCTCATAGTATAAAATAGTTTGATCGAATTCGTCCTGTCAATTGCAATATAAATGCCATAGTTCATAAATAATTGCGAATGGGTTTGAATTTGTATCATTTTTTATACTCTCTTTCGCCTGTTTCGCTGGTAGTCAGTTTTTTTATTACTTAGCGTTGGTGTGGGTAAGGTTGCCTCCATAAGAAGAAATTTACTTGCTTGCATTTCTGGAAAGATTCTAGTCAATGGAAACTATGAAAAGGTTGATGCAGGTTTTTGTTCTATTTTTTTTGTTCTTATTTGCTTTCCAGCGCATAATGGATAATGAATGCGTTTGTGGTGGAATTGGAACTAGTGAGAACGACTGTGTGTTTTCTGTTCATTCCATTTCTGGTCATGACGAGGATCACGAAGCAGAGACTCATGTATGTGTGAACTGCCCCTGTAATTATACTTTAATTTCTTATTCTAATCTTTATCTAAATCAAATCTATACTCAAATTTCTATTTCTTATACCGTACCTACTTTTTTTACTGCGGTTAATTTTGATTATCTTTCTAATTTAATTCGCCCTCCTAGAGTCTTTTTCGTTTAGTTTTTAAAATAAGGTGAATTCGACATAATAAAATTTTCTTATTTGTCATCCCCGAAATTTTCTATTGGGGATCTCAAATAATATTAAATTTCTCTTAGAACTAGAGATTCCCGATAGAAAATTTCGGGAATGACTAATTGAATGATTATCGGAGTTCCTAAAAATCCTTAAACCGAGTTCACCTTAAACAAGGAGGCATTTATGAAATCATTTTATATAACTATAATACTAACTTTATGTACAATCGGAATTTATGCGATAGACACAGACTCGCATGATGGAAATATTCACTGTGCGGGTAATACAAAATTACTCACGATAGTGGAATGTGTGTTAAATCACAGTCCTGAATTTAAAAAATCTCGCATTGAGCTAATTGCGATTAAGGGAAAAAAAATTGTCGCTGCGTATTTGTTTCCTTCTAATCCAACTATATCAGTGACAAATGCTTACAGGCGACAAACTCAAGCTGAGGTTAGCGTATTTAACCCAGTCGCAGAACGAGGAGTGAATGGGGAACTACAAGCTTCGCAGGAAATTTACTTGGGTGGGCAGAGAGGCAAACGGATGGAAGTCGCTGACTCAGAATACTCTGCTCAGATTAAAAAAATTGCGACCATGGAAAGAGATACAACTGCAATCGCACTTTCTGCTGCTGTATTCTATCACAATTCTTTAGAAGAATATCGAATTACCGAATTTCTTTATCAAAATTCCTTGGAGATGGCGAAAGTTGTGCAAGGTAGAAGTGATAAGGGACTTGCGGCAGGAATTGATGCGGATATTGCTAATGCAGAGGTTTCAAAATCTTCTCGTCTTTTAAATTCTGCTCTTCGAAAGCGAGATGGGGCTAAGGGTAATTTGACTGTCATGATGGGGGTTAGTTTCGATTTACCGCTTTCAATTATAGACACGGTTCCAGATGTTCAACTGAATACAAAAAGTACAGAAGATTTAATTGTTATAGCATTAAAACAGCGAACAGAAGTGGACTCTGGTGTATTAGAAGTTAGAACTGCTCAAAAACGAATTGAACTTTTAAAACGAGAGGCTATTCCTAATTTAACGGTATCAGCCTATTTACAACGAGATGGATTCAATGAAAATGTAGTTGGTGCTAGAGCCTCAGTCCCACTTAGAGTATGGCGTGACAACTCAGGTGAGATTGTGGAATCCGAAGCTCGAAAAGAACAGGCGCTTACTGACTTAGAAGTAAATCAACATACGATTAAGTTTGAAGTCATCCGAGCAGTTGCCAATTATAATTCTCTAAAAGAGGAATATAAGAATTATCCGCTAGAGCTTATGCGAAAGGTGGATGAAAACCTACTTTCTTTGAAGAAAGCTCTCTCTACTGGACAGATTAATATCCGAGATGCTTTGGTTGCTCAGAATTCGCTCGTCGGATTAAAACTTTCCTATATCCAAACGAAGTCCGATTATGACTTAGCCAAAATCGAGTTACTTCGTTCGATTGGATTTCCCTTAGCACAATACATAGTAAAATGAGGACTTATGAAATACAATAAATTTTACGCTCTATTAATTCTACTCGCCATCCTTTTTTCTTCGTACAGACTTTATACTTATTTCTCCAAGAAAAAATCTAGTGTAGAAGTTGTAGAGGAAAACAAAGATTTACCTCTAGAAGAAAGTATTAAAATCGACTCGGAAGTTTCTAAAGATGTAAACCTACATTCTATACAAGTGAATCTGGTCGAGTTTAGGGAAACTTTGAATCTCATTGGAGAAGTAAGCCCTGATCCTGATAGAGTTACGAAGGTAAGCGCTCGTATCCCCGGTAGAGTTTCCGAAGTTCGTTTCATCGAAGGCTCTCGTGTTCGAAAAGGGCAAGTTCTGGCTATCCTCGATTCCACAGAAGCTGCTAGATCGCGCTCTAAGTATTTGAGTAGCTTATCTAGAGTAAACGCTACTTCTAGAAATGCGAAACGTATTAGGGAATTAGTTACTTTAAAGTTAGCCGCAGAACAAGAAGCGATTAATGCAGAGTCGGAATTGAAAGTCCAAGAAGCGGAACTTAGAGCGGATAAGGGTAATTTGCTTGCACTAGGAATTCCTGTTCCTGAAATAAATCCAGATACGAATAACTCTGGAGTTGGAGAAAATTCGGGTAGAATAGAAGTAACCTCTCCACTAGACGGAATCATTCTTTCCCGGGATGTAGTCCGAGGCTCGCAGGTAGATGCGATCACTAACTTAGCGACTGTTGGAAACTTGGATACGGTATGGTTTATGGTAAAGTTATTTGAGAAAGATTTGGGTAAAGTCGCAGA
>JAGOHK010000225.1 GCA_017996175.1 Leptospiraceae bacterium | reverse complement strand
ACATCGAAGTAATCTCCACCGACTAAATCTGCGGTATGCATATACGTTGCAATATCGAATCCTGTGAGAATAGGTTTTTTGGGTAAAAGGGAAGCTTGAATATCCCTTGCGATTTCCATTTCTGTGGTTACTTTTGTTTTTTCTTTCGTTACATTTTCCAAGTTGGAGTAAAGTCTTGCATTTTCAATAGAAATTGCCGCTTGAGAAGAAAGCATTTTTAAAATTTCAATTCTATCTATTGTGAATGCGCCGGTAGTAAGATTGTTTTCTAAATATACAATCCCGATGAGTTTTCCTTGGTTCAAAAGTGGAATACATAAAACCGATTTAGGTTTATTGGTAGTTATATACAAATCTTTGAATTTTCCCTCTTTACTCAAGTCTTCAATTACTAAATCTTGTTTGGTTCTAGTTACATAATTTACTATTGAAGAGGATAATATACTGTTATCCGTTAAAAGCTGTGTCCTGGAAATTCTAGGTTTATTTGAATCTGCATTCCATGAAGTTTCGATTATCAGTTTATTATTCTCTTCTAAAAGTAAGAACCCTTTTTCTGCTCCTGCGTTTTCGATTAATATTTTCATCAGGGAAGTAAGTAATTTTTCTAAAATGATTTCACCAGAAATAATTTGAGAGGCTTTCATAATGGAAACGAAATCGAGGGTAATATTTGCTTCCATTCGAGTAGTTTTTTGTGGAGTTGTTTTTGAAATAATAGTTCCACCGCTAAAATAATTTCGATTTTGTTCCGGTTGTCTAGAAATAAAGTTTGCGTAATTTTTTTCTAACAAATCTGTTTTACGTTTAGCCCCCCATACACTGTAAGCATAGTGAGCCTTTTTAAAGTAAATTTCTGCAAATTCTTTTTTCCCAAATTCGAGCCAAAATTTAGCACAGAGTTCGTTTGCAATAGCTTCGTCTTGTATATATCCGTTTTTATTTGCAAGCTCAATGGATTCGTCGTAAAATTTTTGAGCTTCGAAGAAACTCCCGGTTATCCGCAATCTCTCTGCTTCAACCAATTTATATTTATGTAAAAAATTCTCTGGTCCAGACTCTGCCCATTTTAGCATTTGTTCCTGGTAAGTTTTTAAAACTTTTAATAACTCAGCTTTCTCCTCTTCGCTTTTATAGTGGTAAATTGATGTTATGCTCAAACAAAAATAAAAATTATGTTTTGTTACAGGGAAAAAACCAATATTGGAAGCTAGTTTTTCTTCTACTGATTTAAGAAGTTTATACGATTCTTCTGGTTTATCATATAAAAATAAAAGCTGTGCTTTTGAATAACTATACCAATTAATTCCGTGATCAAAATTATTTGATTTCCATAGACCCATAGATTTTTCTTCATCTAAAATTTCATCTGTAAATCCATAAATATTAGTTGTCCGTCCGAGGAAATTCCACATTAGCCTTTGGATAACTTGAAATCCATAAGTCATATTTAGATCATTTATTTTCTCAACTGAAGGCAAATACTTATCTGCCGTTTCTGATAATACGGATAAATTCTCTCCCATCTCGAGTTTTGTCCAAATAATGAAAAATAAAGCCCATCCACCATAAGTCAAGTCTCCACATAACATACATGCATGGTAGGATGCTTGATAGTAGGGAACATTTGTTTTTAAATGTCTATTGTAAGGATTAATCGCATGACAAAATAAGTTATTAATTTTTCCAGTTAGGGCAGAGTTATTAAATTTTTCATTTAACTTTATCGCAAGACTTCCTAACGCAAAGGCTTCTTCGTATTTGCCCGCACCGGCTAAACTTAATCCGTATGCAACATAACCAAATGCGGATAATGCCGTATTACCCTCCTTTAGAGACATATTGGTAATTCGTAGAACATTGTATCCAAGTAAAGTGTAGTTTGCATCCAAGTAGGCTAACGCCCATAAGTCTAGAAGTAGCTGCATAATTGCAATTTTTTCTTTATCCACTATCGTTTGCATTTCGGCGAGTGCGAGAATATTTCGATTGTATAAACCTTCTTCAACGCCTTTTGTCTCGATAGCAATTAGTTTTGATAATTCATCTGGATCACTTGGAACATTTAAACCTAGAATTTCTAAAGCCGTCAGTCCTGACTTAATGCCTGTTTTAAAGTCCCCTTGGGTCATATATAAATTCATTTCAATCGAATAAATTTCTGCTTTATCAAGATTTGATACAGCGTTTGCTAGAGTTGTGGCAAATAAAGATTTTCCTTTATCAAAATTTCCCGTTGTATATTCGAGCAGGGCAGATTCTTTATGGAGTTTAAAACATAGGTCATAGTTTGTTTCCCATGAAGTAGAGGATAATATTTGTAAGCCGATTCTAAAATGTTTTAGAGCAGTTGGCTCTGCATTAGAATGTTTTGCCTTTAAGCCTGCTATCAAGTTCAAGTTAGCGAGTTCTATTCTTTCAATCTGATCTTGAATTAAATCAATACCTTCATTTAATTGGTTTACAATTTCAAAAACTCGTTCTTCTCTTTCTTTTTCGTGGATATTTTTTAGTAAAAGTTTACCGATTGTTAAATGAAATTCCTTTTTAGTTGACTCTTCAATTAGGCTGTAGGCTGCTTGTTGAACGCGGTCATGCGCAAATTTAAAATTCATAAGAAAAAGTTCTTTATTGAATTTGGAAGGTGGTGAAATCATTCCTGATTGAATCGGTTCTAGTAAAATATCGAAAATATCTTCCTCCGAAGTTTCTGAAACCATTGCAATTGTTCGCATATCAAATTGATTCCCCACACAAGAGGCTAATTGTAATATATCTTGCGCTTTAGAAGAAAGTTTTTTTAAATTTCCAATCAGTAAGTCAACTACATTATCGGTTAGCTCTTTTGCGCGAATTTGCTCAATATCCCATTTCCAATTTGTTACTTGGTTGTCTGAATTATTCACTTCAAAGCGTATTAGATTTTCAGAATATAGTTTTTTCAGAAATTCATTTACAAAAAAAGGATTTCCGCCGGTCTTATTTTCGATTAACTTTGCAATCGGTTTTACTTCATTTATTGAACAATGCAGAGTATCCGCTAATATCTGTTCAATATGTTTGAGTTGCAAAGGGGTGAGTTTTAATTCTTGAATAATGACAGAATTTTTCTTCAATTCTTCTAA
>JAGOHK010000224.1 GCA_017996175.1 Leptospiraceae bacterium | reverse complement strand
ATGAATTTTTTATTCATGAGTTCATAGATTTCTGGTTTGGCGTTGTGAAATTTATCAGGGTGGTACATGATTGCCATTTGTTTCCAGGCTTTTTCTAATTCTTCGAGTGTATAAGTTTCTCTTAAGTTGAAGAGCGCTAATGAATTCTTCAATTTAGAATTATCCGCATACTCGTAATTATACGCTTGCCCGCTATAATTAGAACTTCGATTAGCGCGAGCGTTTACATTGTATTGTGCGGTGCGTTTTATATTTTGAATGTATGAACCCGGTAGAGAAAATTGAAAACATAATCGGTTAAATAATTCTTCCTCTGCCTGAGTCACTCCCCCGTCAGCTAGAGCCACTTCATATATCATAAGAAATAACATACTCGTAAGTTCAATTCGCGCTTCCCAGCCTGCCGTATCTAGATGTTGGAAATACAGATTTACAACATCAACAAGAGATAAAAAAATCTGGTCTTTAGAAAAATTCTGAATATGTTGTTTGGTATGTCCTACTATACGCGCAATTAAATTTTCATCTACATTTCCTTGAAACTCTCTATGTATCGCCTGACGTATTACTTGGATTTCTTTTTCCGAAATTCGACCATCTGATTTTGCTATATGAATACAGGCAGAAACAAGAATTGCTGCATACTGCTCAATTATTGCAAACCCACGAATTTCTGTTCGAATACGAAAAACGAGTCCATTCACATAATCACGATCATCCGATACTGGGTCGCCACTAAATTCATCTATCGTTCTTCTGATAGCCATTACAACCAGAAATACTCCCAAAAGAAAGAATAAAATTTCTTTGGAGTTTAGAATTAGAAATAATCCAATTAATGTAAGAAGAAGATTAATCATTAAATGCTATAATACTTTCGATAAAAATAAAGTAATGGTCTCTTTGTTTCATCTGTATGCGCATAATGCACTTTACCCACAATAATAGAATGATCTCCACCTTCGTATACATTTTCAAGAGTACAGTCTAAATTACAAAGAGAATTTTTAAGTAGCGGAGACTTAGTAAACTCGGTTGTAAAACCTGTTTCATGCACTAATGTATCTCTGTCCGAATCCGGTTTCGCAAACTGATTAGAAAGATTTTCCTGTTCTGTCGAAAGAATATTGATTGCAAATTCCTTTATCTTTAAAATTTTATCATGACTTGTAGATGTTTTTAGTACGGAAAATAAAACTAAAAACGGATCAACCGAAAGGGAAGTAAAACTAGAGGCAGTCAGTCCGCTATAAATTCCATTTTCCGAATAGGTAACGATTGTTACCCCCGATGCCCAATGTCCCATTGCTTTTTTAAAATCGTCTTTTGTAATTGCCATGTGTTAATCCTAATCTAATTCTATATTAGTCAAATGAAAAAAAGCAACCATTCAGACAAAAACTCAAACTAGGATAGTAACTCACCTTACGCACAAGTGAGTAAGGTGAAATAGTAAATTATATTTTACAAAAAAAGATAAACATCAAGAAAAAGATTTTTTTCTGTAACCAGTTTTTATTATAGGTCTAAAATAAAAACTGGGAAGTTTATAAAATGCCTCATAATCTGACTCTAATTACAACAGTTGCAGCAAGTCTTGTGCTTGCCCTGGTATTTGGATTTATCGCTGCAAAATTAAAATTACCTGCTTTGATAGGATATTTATTAGCAGGAATCATTGTAGGACCTGCAACACCTGGATTTGTTGCAGATGTCGAAATTTCTAGCCAATTAGCAGAAATCGGGGTAATGCTTCTAATGTTTGGAGTCGGATTGCATTTTTCTATAGATGATTTGCTGGCAGTTCGTAAGATTGCACTCCCTGGAGCAGTTGTTCAAATCATGGCAGCCACTGTAATGGGAATTGCAATATCGTATTTCTG
Source organism: Leptospiraceae bacterium (assembly GCA_017996175.1). GTDB lineage: Bacteria > Spirochaetota > Leptospiria > Leptospirales > Leptospiraceae > UBA2033. Next base: position 1,261 of record JAGOHK010000224.1, on the reverse strand, counting down.
GGGGTGGACTCTAGGAGAAGGTTTAGTATTTGGAATCGCACTTTCTGTTGCAAGTACGGTCGTTCTTTTGAAAGCCTTAGAAAATAAAGGACTGCTAGAATCGGTCAATGGACAAATCGCAGTCGGTTGGTTAGTCGTAGAGGATTTAGTGACTGTTTTAGTCTTAGTAATCCTACCTCCACTGTCTGGCTGGCTGGGCGGAGAGGTTTCTCCAGATAATCAGGATATGTCGATACTCGCTACACTAAGTATTACACTTGGTAAAGTATCGATTTTTATTTTACTTATGATGCTTATTGGGAAAAGACTTTTTCCATGGTTACTTTGGCAAGTAGCAAGAACAGGCTCTAGAGAATTATTTACTTTATGCGTAATTGCTGCTGCTGTTGGAATTGCCTATGGATCAGCAGCGCTATTTGGTGTATCGTTTGCGTTAGGAGCTTTTTTTGCCGGTGTAGTATTACAGGAATCAAATCTAAGTTATCGAGCGGCAGAAGAGTCTTTGCCGCTTAGAGATGCGTTCTCTGTATTATTCTTTGTTTCCGTTGGAATGCTCTTTGAACCGGAAATTCTTATCCAGGAACCTTTGAAAGTTATTACTGTAGTAGCTATTGTCATTTTTGGAAAATCCATAGCTGCCTTTTTACTTGTTCTAATTTTTCGTTATCCGCTAAATACTGCTTTAACTGTATCCGCAAGTCTTGCACAGATCGGAGAATTTTCTTTTATCTTAGCAGGACTTGGTGTTTCCTTAAAACTTCTTTCCAATGAAGGACAAAGTTTGATTTTAGCAGGTTCCATTATTTCGATTTCTCTTAACTCACTTGTTTTTAAAGCAATAGAACCAATCCAGGTTTGGATTCGTTCCCGCTCCAAATTAGCAAACCTATTAGAACGAAGTGATGACCCTTTAGCAGAACTCCCTATAACATTTGATCCGGATCATTTAACCGGGCATGTAGTTTTAATCGGATATGGTCGAGTCGGAAGTCGAATTGGTCAAGCTTTAGCCCAAGCAGGAGTCAAATATGTAGTAGCCGAACAAAATAGAGAAATAGTCGAAAAATTACGTGAGCAAGGATTCGCAGCAGTATCGGGCGATGCTTCAGAGCCATCGGTCCTCATACAAGCTCATATTGCTCGCGCTCATACACTTGTAATAGCCACTCCTGATACTTTTCAAGTGCGGCAAATCATAGAAATCGCACGCACTCTAAATCCAAATATCGAAACAGTCGTCCGAACTCATAGCGAAGAAGAA
>JAGOHK010000145.1 GCA_017996175.1 Leptospiraceae bacterium | reverse complement strand
TCGTTATAATGACTCACCGGATAAAAGGTAACGCCCTTTTTCACATAGTCCTGAATTTCTTTTAGGTGGGGTTCATTGTCCTTGGGGAAAATGATCTTAGTCACACCTACTCTTTTTGCTGCTACAATTTTTTCCTTTAAACCACCGATTGCTAATACTTCACCGGTTAATGTCAATTCGCCGGTCATCGCAAACCCGGGTTTAATCACAACATCTTTTGCTAGCGAATAAATCGCCGTAGCCATTGTGATTCCCGCACTCGGTCCATCCTTCGGAGTTGCCCCGTCTGGAACGTGAATATGAATCCTTTTATCTAGGAAAATTTTTCCATCTGGATCAACAAGATTACGAATATAACTATAGGCAATATTCGTAGACTCGTTCATCGTTTTTCCAAGTTTACCTGTTAAGGTTAATCCTTCTTTGCCTTTCAAAAAGATTGCTTCTACTAGAAGTGTTGCCCCACCGACTGACGTCCACGCAAGTCCAAGCGCCATACCAGGTTTATCCGCCTTGGTCATTCTTTCGTCTACATAGATCGGGACTCCGAGGTAATCTTCGAGTTGGTCCTCTGTGATGACAGAATTTATCTTGTTCTTATTTACAATTTTGTAGGCAATCTTGCGAGCAATCTTGTCTGACATTCTTTCTAAGTTTCGAAGTCCCGCTTCTCTGGAATAAGAATTAATCAACGTATGAATCGCTGTATTTACAAGAGAAATTTTTTGTTTCGAAAGTCCATTTCGTTTTAGAATTTTTTTCCAGAGATACTTTTTAAAGATTTCGATTTTTTCTTCTGTGATATAACCTGACAAGCGGATAACGTCCATTCTATCCGCAAGCACTCGCGGAATGGTATCCATCGTGTTAGCCGTTGCGATAAAAAGTACTTTGGATAAATCAAATGGTAAATCCAAATAGTGATCGCGAAAACTAGAATTCTGTTCGGGATCTAAAACTTCGAGTAAAGCCGCAGAGGGATCACCAGAAAACCCAGCTTTGATTTTATCAATTTCATCGAGTAAAATCACAGGATCTTTTTCTTTTAGAATTCTAAGTCCACTTAATATTTTTCCAGGAAGGGAACCAATATACGTTCTACGATGCCCTTTTACCTCTGCTTCATCACGCACTCCGCCGAGTGAAAATCGGTAAAATTTTCTTCCTAAAGATTCTGCAACTGACTTTGCAATCGAAGTTTTTCCCACGCCAGGAGGTCCGACAAGACAGAGAATTGTGCCTGATTTATTGTCTGGATTTAATTTCTTAACAGCTAAAAATTCTAAAATTCTATCTTTTACATCGGTTAATCGGTAGTGGTCTCGGTCTAGAATTTTTTTTGCGAGTTTAATGTCGATTTGGCGCTTAGGTGGTGCTTCCCATGGGAGAGATTCGATTATTTCTAAGTAATTGCGGGTAACGTTGTATTCTGGTGAGTGATAGTCTGTTACCTGTAGCCGCTCGATTTCTCTTTTTACCTCTGTGTAAACTTCGTCTATGACGTCTGCTTTTTTGAGTCTTTCTAAAAGTAAGTCGTATTTTTTGTCGGATTTTTCTTCTCCAATTCCAAGCTCACCCTGGATTGCTTTGAGTTGTTCTCGCAAGAAAAACTGGCGTTGTTGTTTGTCCATCTTGTTATTGATCTGGTCGTTAATTTTGCGCTGAACGGCGATTAGCTCCAGTTCTTTTTTCAAATAGATAATTGTTTTTTCCAATCGAATGAGTATATCTTCTTCTTCTAGAATGTATTGAAATTCATCCTTGTCTAAGTTGAGAATGGACGCCACAAAATCAGCCATTCGCCCCGGCTCGCTCATATTCACTAGAGAAAGTTTCATATCCTCTGTAAAAAGTGGATTGTTTTGCGCTAACTCGCGCGTAAGAACTAAGAGGTTACGCATCATTGCCTTCAGGTCTAGCTTTGTTCCACTTTTTAATTTATCGACCGGATAATTTACTTTAGCCACAAGATAAGGCTCTTCTTTTAGAATCTTAGTAATTTTAAAACGATGAATGGTATTAATTAGAATATGAGTTCCACCATCGGGAAGATTCATTTTCTTTAGAACCTTTGCAACAACTCCCATCTGGAATATATTATTTACTGGATTTTTTTCGCTCTCTTCTTTAATCAGTAGGTTAAGACCGATAAACCCGTTATTCTTATATACTTCGTCAACGGAATTTGAAAATTTTCCCATAGGCACAATGAGAGGAGTTATGATTCCTGGAAAAATAGGACGCGACTTAATCGGAATTAGATGCAGTTCATCAGGGAGAACCTCTTCGATTGGCTCTAATTTGGATGAGTTTTTAGGTCTTTTGCTTTTTTTTGTAAGGACTTTTTTCATAGAAAATGTATTTACGACAATAATTTAAGAATCAGAGAGTAAAACAATGAAAAATAAACTTAAATTTCTATTAATCCCATCTCTTTTTTTAAATCTAGTTCTGATATTTTTTCTGTTTCCCAAAAATCAAATTCGGGCAAAATTTTTGATTCTTCGGTTATTTGGTTCACAAACTTCTACTGACCATATCCCGTCTATTTCGCCTTTAGTATTAGTTCAAGATTTTCAACCTATTTCTATTTTGCATTCAGAGGACAAACGTATTTCTAAGTTACCCAGTATGCCAGTAATCGAAACACATGGACATTTAGGTAAATTTTTTAAAACAAGTCCAGAGGAAGTTTCGAAACAACTGACCGAACTTGGAATTAAAACCTTCATCCATCTAAGTTTTACAACCGGAGACGAATTTCTAAAGTTAAAGAAAGAGTATTCCGACCCTCGGATCATTCATTTTTCCACTTTCAACTGGAAACGGCTCGGTGAGGAAAATGGTATTCAATCAATGCTCTCCGACCTGAGACAGGATATTGCAAACGGAACAAAAGGAATTAAACTCTGGAAAAACTTCGGGTTGCATTTGAAAAAAAGAAATGGAGAAAGACTTAAAATTGATGACCCTGAGCTTGATTTGCTCTTTGTTGAATGTGAAAAAGCTGGATTAATTATTTCCATTCATACAGTTGACCCAGAAGCTTTTTTTTCTCCAATCGACGAAAAGAATGAACGTTATGAAGAATTATTACGACATCCTGAATGGTCTTTTTACTCCTCGGAATTTCCAAGTTTCGAAACTGTCTTAGAGGAAAGGAACAATCGTTTCAAGCGACACCCATACCTAAAATTTGTATCGCTTCATTTTGGTGAGCATGCAAATGATTTAACCAAAGCTGAAAAGCTTTTAACAGAGAACCCTAACGTTTACTTAGATATAGCCGCTAGGATTGATGAACTAGGAAGACAGCCCTACCGTACAAAGGAATTTTTTACAAAGTTTTCGGAGAGAATTCTATTTGGGGTAGATGGAGCACCTGACAAAGGTAAATTAGAAGTGTATTCTCGTTTTCTAGAAACTAGGGATGAGTATTTTGACTATTATCCGCCACATAAACCACGGAAAGGTATTTGGAAAATCTATGGACTTGGTTTGGAAAACTCTATTTTAGAAAAAATATATTATAAGAATGCGGAAAAACTTTATAAATGAGTATTACAGTAGCCAAGGCTATTTAAAATTATTTTTTTTAAAAAAAATAAAATAAATTTCTAGATAAGATTGACACAAACTAAGATACTATAGCAATATTGCAATTCAAGGTCGCCATTGCTTTTTGATTTTCCAGATCATCTTCGCTCTGCTCGGCTAAAAAAAAATTAAAAAAAAGGGGAAATAAACGAATGATCAAAACGATCAGCAAATTATTCATTGTATTTTCTCTTTGTTCTCTGTTAGTCTCTTCTCTTCTTGCAAGCGATGAAGACTTCAAAAACAAAGGGAAAGGTAGACTCATATTTGGTTTCGGTATTCAATTCGATCCAAACGCTTTAGGTGGAACAATCATAAAAGATGGTTTAACATCAAACCAACCAACGGTTGACGCAGCTGGTCGATACAATGGAGATCAACAAGCCATAATCCCAGATAACCGATTGCAAGTATTGGAAACTATTACCTATGGGCAAATTTCCCATAAATCGTCCGGTCCGATGACTGCTGGAAGTTTAACTCTTGGATATGAAAAAGATGTCGGTGATAATTTCTTTTGGAGAGCGGGCTTAAACTTATCTACAAAAATCATGGGTGGACATACTACATCTACAGTAGCTGGCTATGACTGGTATGATGTTACATTCCATTATAAATCAGCAGTTGTTCCTGTATTTTTTGGAATTAAATTAAACGTTGGACAAAGATCTGCTTTTTATATGGCACCGGGCGTACATTATTACCAGGCTCAATGGCAATTAAAAGGAACAAATGATAGACAATCTTTAGATATTGCAACTAATAATTTAACTCAGCAAGTCCCAGTTCTAGCTCAAGGTGCAAGCCCAAGGGTTTATAAAGAAGATGCTGCGTTTAAAGGCCATGGATTTGGTATGAGCTGGCTCATGGGTGTACATACTAAAGTTACTGAAAGTGGTTACGCTTTTATCGAAGTAGAAACTCACTTCTCTTATACTATGGACAGTGCAAGATCTAAATCTGGTGGTGGAACAGCGGCATTGGCTCCTCAACCTGCCTATCCGGTTTCGGTTGCCGGAAACGTTTACAGATTCGGATACAAACACGAATTATAGTATTAGAACTAGTTAATTTCTGTTTCAGATAGATTTTAGCAAAAGCCTCGCCATTCGACCCTAAGGAAGAAGAAGCGGGGTTTTTTTATACTTGCATTTTAAAAACCAAACCTTGATATTTACTTATGACTCTCTTGGCTGAAAAAAATTCTAACCTTTTGGAATACGATAATTTATCCTCTCTTCCGAGCGGTGATTATGAAATCATTGATGGAGAAAAAAAAGAAATGTCACCAACTGGATTTTTACACGGACTTATTGAAGGAAAATTATTTGATATTTTAGAACAATCCCTTTCCAATACCGGATATGTTGCGACAGGCGAAGTTGGAATTTTAATCCAGAAAAATCCCCTTCGAATTAGAGGAGCGGATATTGTCTATATAACGAAGGAATCTTATCCAAAACCACCTGTAGGAATTTTAGAGAAACCTCCCGAACTAGTAATCGAAATACTTTCTCCTAGCAACACCTCCAGTGAAATGAATTCAAAGTTAAAAGACTACCTAACAATAGGAATTCCGCATATCGTATATATAGATCCAGACAATGAAATAAGCACAAAGTACAAATCTGATGGCTCCTCCAATATATACTCATTCACTGAGTCCTTTATTATTTATAATACAGTAGAAATAAAAATGAGTTCGATTTTAGTATGAATAAAAAAACCATTTTTTTACTACCTCTCGATTTAAAGGGAAAGAAGCAAACACGCATTACTCCCAAATTCATAAGAGAAGTTTACAACACTGAAAAAAAAGAAATTTTACCAGAACATATTCAGAAGAAAAAAAATAATATCTTCACTCTAGAATTAAATCGCTTGATTGGAAAAATTTCAGAAAAAAACAAGAATACAACAGCCAAAGAAGAACAAATTACATCCATAGAGAAAATTTCTGAAGTCAAAACAGATAGCCCCACTGAATTAACTTTCAGTAAGGTTACTACCAATTTCCAACAAAATCAAAGAAAAGATTTTGAATTATTAAATAAAATTTATGCTAATCAAAATCCGCTTGAGAATGCCAAAACGTATCTAGAATATATTTTCGCTACCTTTGAAATAAACGCATATTCTCTTTTCTTCTACGAACCCCATACCTTTACTTATTATCCTACAATTACAAATGGAATTTCTGAGAAAGCAAAAACAAACCTGCTCTTTCAATCAAACGATAAATTTTTACAAAATAAATCCGAGGGTTTCGTACATCTTTACTTTCAGCCTGTATTAATGAATGATATTTTTTTTAAGAAGAAACTTTCTCCAATTGAATTCTCCAATTACGGAAGTATTTTTCTGAAATTTTTAGACAAGCATAATTTGCCAGGGCTCCTATCCATATTTTTCTCACAGGACGCAACTCCAAGTAGCGAAGATATTGAAAAACTTTCTATTGGCATTGATAAAAAATTAGAGCCACTTGTACCTTTTTTAAATTCTTATTTTCAATCCGAACTTAAATCAAGACTGGACTCATTTGATATACTGAGAAGAAATATTCATGCAATTCGAATTCAATCCAGAAGACTGGGGCAGGATTCTTTCTATTTTACTAAGATAAAAATTAATAATTTTACGAAAGTAGAAAATGCTTTAGAAAAAAAGAAAAGTATTTCAATTCTTCTTAAAAATCATCTACTCCCCGAGGAAGGATTAATCAATATTAGCTTCAATGAGCTTTTAATACTCACCAAAGATAATGAAGTAGAAAAGATACTACAGTATATTTCGGAAAATACAAAAACAGAATTTGAGTTTCAAGTAGATGCTTTTAAATACCCAGAGAATGGCAAAAACCTTTATTTATATTTTTAGTTTTCTTGGGGCTACTTATATTATACCTGATAGCATCTCAAAACGAGAGCTCTCTGAGTTAAGGCAAGTATGTATTGAGTCCTATCGAAATAAAAATTACAAAGAAGCAATTCCTTCATTAGAAAAATATTTGAGTTTTAAAAACGAAATTGAATTTAAACTCTATTTAGCAAAATCGATTTTATTTAGAAAAGATTTAATTTCACCAGAAGAAGAGGATGAAATTTTTCTAAGAAATGATAAGAAAACGACCATACAGAAAAATTACAATAAGTCAGCAAAGATTTTTTCAGAAGTTGTAATGTATTTAGAAGAAGTTACTCCAAAAGATAAACGAATTGCTGATTTGTATTTTTTATGGGCGTTCGCCGAATACTTTGGAGAAAATAGGGAAAAAGCAATAAGTTTATTTAGCAAATCCACTCGATTAAAACCTGAATTGAAAAAGATGGCAAATTATAACATAGCAGCTATTTACGAAGAATTAGGACAGATAAAAGATAGTGAAATTTATTTTAAAAAACAATGAAAAAAATTGATAAAAAATTTCAAATGTTATTTAGTGAAGAAGAATTGGTGAATTTAAAACTCGAAGCCGCAAAACGAAACGTATCCGCTTCTGAATTTATTCGAATATGTATCAAAAATGAGCTTACAGAAAAATCCTCTTATTCTAAAATCGTTGCACTTCGAAATCTAACAAACCTTGATACTCAATGAAAAAATACCTTTTAACAAAATATTTAATCAATGAACTAATCTACGGTTCAATTGAAAATAGGGGAATCATTTCAAACAAATTAGAAACATTAATTCAAAAAAATGAATCTCTTTTTGTTTCTATTCTTAGCCTAAATCAAATTCTAGAAAACGAACAAAACTTGGATGAGAGAAAAAAAATTTTATCCAATATCAAAAAACTTGCTGAGAAAATTCTTCTAGTGGATACGGATGATTTACCTCTTGCTCTAGGATTAGAAACAGAATTTTCTATTTCTCACTCCCATGCAGTAGAACTAATCATCGCACAAAAATCAGGAATGGATTTTATACTCACAACCCAAAGCAAAAAAGAATTCGGTTCTCAAAAAATGATTTCAGTGATTGAGCTCATTCTTGAAAGTAAATGATATAGGACTTGACGGCATACTTTTCTGATCGAGCCCATTTAGTTCATTATAACTACTATTACATGCGCTAATTTTAAAATAATAAGTAATTCCTGGCTTAAATACTAAAAGATTCTTATCTTTTCTATTCAGCGCATTTAGGGATATAAGATCATTATCGATACATTGTTTTAACGATTTGTAGTTTGTTGTTAAATCCGCACCATCTTCCATTCCCGTAATTGATTTAGATTTTTCATTGACAGTAAGAATTCCAACCATTCTCTCAGGACTTACTCCATAATGAATTAAATATTTGCCACCCTCTCTTACATTTGCTTCATGATTAGAAACCCAGTTCAAACAAACGCCTAGCGGATTATTTGCTTTTTGCGCTATTTTCAAACCCGTGGGCGGATTTGGAGGTAAGGATTCCGCATAGCGAAACTGCAAAGTATTGAAAGATGGGGTTAGTTTTCCCGCATAATCAGATCTAAGGACTAATTTCCATTGCAAGTATTTAAAATCTGACTCCATGGATTTTTTAAACTCTCCTGATTCAATCCATGGAATATCTATATTATCCTCTGTAAAAAATGAATTTGAAATTCTAAAATGAATTTCAAAATGAGTTCCTTCGGGTTTTATCACATCATAGTCTAAAGATAATAATCTAGAAAAAGAATTTTTTGTCTGTAAAACAGGCGAATAGGCGATTCCTTTATAATGACTTGCAAATTTAACCATGTCATCATATATAACTCCTCGGTAAGGCTCGGTCAAACTTTCCGCATCAGGTATTCCAATTCCAATCATAAATTGATCTAATTTTCCAAAGAAACCCTTACCAATCAAAAAAGGAGTTGTGTCGTTAGGATGAAAACCAAAGGGTAGAGAAGTTGGATTGTCTGCACTTTTAATTGCTTCAAATTCTGATTTAATTTTTCCATCTTCGAATAACGTCGCTTTGCCGGTCATCGGGTCAATAGAAATTAGTATATGAGTCCAATCTTCTGTTTTCAATTTATCCGGACTTTTTAAAAAGAATGATCGAGACTCCGTCTTTGAATACGAAAACATATTATGAAATTTAACTTCCATTTTGTTATTCACAATATTACTTTCAATTCCAAACTTTCTGCCGGCAGTAATCAAACTCTTTGAGAAAACAACTGAATATTGTTCAGACTCTCCTGGCATAACAAAAAATGAAATATAAAACGCTTGTGTAAAATGAGTAGAACTAAGCAGTCTTCCATTGTTTGCCAATATAGATATATAACTATTACTCGCAGCGAAAGAAGCATACCTTTTACCAAGTAGAGATTTTTCTTCTCCCACTACATAGCTAGAAGAATTAATTGCATAATTACCGGTGGAGTCTTTTAGTTCGCTTGCTTTTTTATTTTCAAAGTCTAAGAGCAATTCAATATTTGCCTCTACTTTTTTGGGACTCAGTTCAAGTTTGTGATTTTTGGCTGAAGATCTTACAATTCGTATCCCCTTCTTTTTTAGTTTTTTGAAATCATCTTTATCATCAAAAATAAATTCTCCAGAAAATAGGGAGGTAAAACTAAAAATAAATAAAAGAAGGGTTTTTAAGTTCATTCTATATCCAGTAGATTAATTCGATTTTCATGGCGACCTGCCTCAAAGCTAGAATCCAACCACTTCTTTATTATTCGGACAGAAAGGTCTTTTCCTAAAACTCTTCCTCCTAAAACGATTACATTTGCGTTATTATGCCTTTTTGCCATTTCTGCCGTAAACTCATCATGGCAAAGTGCAGCGCGAATTCCCTTGATTCTATTGGCTGCAATGGATGCACCGATTCCAGTTCCACAGAGTGCAATTAATTTCGGAAAATCACCAGACTTCAATCGATTGCAAGCAGCTTTCACGACTGTCGGATAATCTACAGACTTTTCAGAATTCACTCCGCAATCTATAATTTCTAACTCAGATTCTAGAGCTGTTCGCAAATACTCTTTTAATTCAAACCCACCATGATCGGAAACAAGACCAACTTTTTCTTTCAAAACATTTCTCCTTTTAATTGGAATGGGCAAGCGCCGCTTTTTTTAATTCATCTAAAATTTTATATACGTCAATATCATACTTTTCAAAAATATAATTTTTTGCTAAATCATAACGAAGTAAATTGATATTAAAATTAATTTTTGCCTGAAACCCAACTAACTGCGCTTGTGTGTAAGCATCTAAAGCGTTCTTAACGGCTAAAGCAGAGTATCTCCCCTGAACAAATTTGGTAACAAGTCCTTCGTAAAACTTCTTCGTTTCTTCCTCGGTTTGTTTTGCTGTAATTAAAACTGTGTGAGAAGACTTAACAGCTTCATAGCGAGTTTTTAACTCATCTTCGATTTCTCGTTTCAATGCAAATTCCATATCTGTAATTTCTTTAACATTCACCTGCGCATCTCGTATAGAAGTTTTCACTCCCTGATCCCAGAGCGGGTAAGAAAGTGTTATATCTGCCCTGTATTCAGGATATTTCCAAGAACGAATTCCATTGTAATTTCCTAAATAATAATTATCCTGCGGAGAAATTAAAGACTGTGCACGCGAACTTGCAGTCCCACTCACTTTCAGTGAAGGCATATCTTCATCTTCCGCTACGATAAGCCCCTGTTTAGAAAGCTCTTTTTGTTTTCTCAAATTTTTAAGATCAACTCTATTTTCGAGAGCGTATTCAATATCTTTTTCCAAATTTAACTCAGGCAGGGTTTCAACTAAATCAGTAACTCCATTTATCTCAGTGTTGTGGGAAATACCTAGTATCCGCTGAAGTCTACGTTTAGCGTCGTCTCTTTCTAATTTAGCTCTTTCCACTTGTGACTCAACACTTGCCACAACCGAATTCCATTGGCTTTGCTCGAATCTCTCTGCGGTTCCAATAGCCTGCTTTCTAGCTGTTAAATTTCGAATATTCTTTGCATTTGCTAACAAACGTTCAAATGTTAAAACAGATGAATCTGCTACGGATAATGACCAGTATTCAACTAGAGTCTGCGTTACAAGTTGAGTGAGTTGAAAAATAAGAGTATCTTGCTGCATAGTAGCTTGGGTTCGAAGCATTTGTTCTTTTATTTTTTCTGTCCTACCAAAAGAATATTTTAAAAGTTCCTGACTTAGTTTTACACTCACAGCACCGGTATACAATGGTTTAACTCCCAAGAAGGCAAAAGCAGAAGGCGTTGTATAAGGATTTTCCAATGCATTTGAGTCAAACCGAATTGTACTTACTTCAGCCATAAAATAAGTTCCAGTAGAAAATTGTTTTTCAACTCCGGCACTCAGCTTATCTGTTTGCAGTTTTGTTCCTGATAAAAAGTTATTCTGGTTATAGGGAAGTTTTGTTTCTGATTTTAAAGCTTCTCCAATTATTTTCCAAGTAAATTTAGACTCATTTTTATAAATTGGTGTATCTGCTTTTAAAATTTCAAACTTAGCATTTTGAACTGTTGCATTAGTCTCTATCACTTGCTTTACTGTATCTTTTAAAGATAAACGTAAAACCTTTGGATTGGATTCCTCTGCATTAACCGAAAAAACAAGAAACAGTAAAAAAAGGAGCAATAGGGAAAATGATTTTTTTTTATAGTATTCTATCATAAGTAAACTTGTATTTTTGAGGAGTTTAATACTGTGTAGTCAGTTGCCTAGTTTTTGTAAATCTTTTTCATTAAGTAAAATGCATCCCTTTATAATTGTCACTCTGATAAATAATAAATTAACTCTCTGCCCTAAGTTTGTCTGACTTTCTAAATGAAATCTTAGAGGCAAGATGTTTAAAGTCCTCTTTAACGCGATACAAGACTGGAACAAAAATAAGAGTCACACCAGTTGCAAATAGAAGCCCCCATCCAAAAGCAAGAGACAGAGGTTGCACAAACGGGTCTAGAGTCGGTATACCATAAGCGCTTGGCACAAGTCCAATTACAGTACTAATAGTTGTTAAAAAAATTGGTCTCAGTCGAATCGCGCCTCCATTGATAATCGCCTCTTCGATTGACATTCCTTTTTGTCGTAACTCCTCTATAAAAGTAA
>JAGOHK010000223.1 GCA_017996175.1 Leptospiraceae bacterium | reverse complement strand
AAATCTTTTACAATCGGGGCTTCGTGATCAACGAATGGGGTTTATACTGCTTTCCCTCACAGGAATTTCTATCATTGGAAGTCTTGTGACTTATACTTTAAAGAAGGATCAGATTCTTGGATTTGTAGAACGCGCGCAGAAAAAATTGGCGAAGTGGGATTAGGTGAAATTTCAATTCAATCTTAATTTGGTGTTTCCATTCTTATACTAAAAAATCTCCCCAATATTGGGGAGATTTTACCTCAAAACCCTGTAAAAAACATCTAATCTACCTAATATTGGGGATATACAAATGCGAATTTTTATGAGATGTTCAATCATGTTGTCTCTCTAAAACAAAATGAGGGGGATTTCAAGAAAATTATATCCAAACGGAGAATATTGAAATGAGGAATAAATTTTATTTATATATTTGTATAACTATTTATTTGTTTAGTTATCAATTGAGTGCTGAGAAGGCAGAGCCGAATAAGGGGCTTCAAGTAATAGGCATAGGAGCCTGTTTCTTTAAGAAGCTATGCATAGTTAGCCATAAAGATTTTATGGCTTTTGAATTTGGTCTTATTACGGCAAGGTCTCCTGGTTTTACTGGCTTACAAATAAGCCCTTTCTATAATGAATCATACGGTTCTGCGCTGTTTCAATTTGCATTTGTCAACCAAGTCAAATTGCCGGACAAGAATTCTAGATCTGGAAACTGGACAATGCTTCAACTTGGTGCATTAAATTTAGCTAGTAAAGGACAAGTTGTTGGAGCACAGTTCGCCTTGGCAGCCAATAACTTACCTTCCCGTCAAGCAGAAGAAGGATTACCATACACTAAACTCTCTCCTAATTTCTCTGGTTTGCAATTATCTGGCGGTATGAATTCTTCTCAGACCGGCATTGGCGCTCAAATAGGCTTTGATTTGCATTGGATAATTTTTGTATTTGATTCCGGTGAAAGAACTCGGTATGTTTCTAGAGCCAAAAATATTTATGGAATCCAATTTCATCCAATTGTGCAAGAGGTAGAACAAAATATGGTAGGTTTACAAGCGTCTCTGGCAAACTATTCGACAAATGTTGTCGGATTTCAATTGGGAATGGGAAATACTAACAAAGAAAGTTTATTAGGTTTACAGTTTGGAGCTCTTTTTAATGAGACAAGCCAGCTCCTTGGGGCACAAGCAGGTACATTTAATAAATCGGATCAGCTTATTGGCGCACAATTCGCTTTCTCAAATTTAACTAAAAAAATATTCGGAATACAAATAGGTGGTTTAAATAAATTAGAAACTGGGGCTGGCGTACAGTTAGGTATAATCAATACGGGCTCGTCAGAGCTAATTGGATTTCAGGTTGGTTTTATGAATACTGACTCTACTTTAACAACGAATGCACAATTCGGTGCCTATAACGTTGCAGATAAAGTCTATGGTCCTCAAATTGGGTTGATTAATCACCAAGAAAATAATCCATTTTTACAAATCGGTGCTTATAATGAGGCATCAAAAAATTCTACAGGTGCTCAAATTGGTTTATTCAACACTACAGACGGAAAGGCAAATTTCCAAATTGGATTGTTGAATCACGCTGAAAAAAATCCATTGTCATGGTTTCCGTTAGTCAATATTGATTATAGCGAATAGCTTTTTTAATTTAGTCGTAGCTTTAATGAAAAACGGGTAGGCAAAAAGTAAATTTTCTGATTAGAAATTAATATTCCGTACGGAAAAATTAGGGAAAAGCAGCTCGGATATACACTTAATTATACTCTAAAGCTTTTTACGATTTGACGGAAATCCTATTCTTACTGATAAACGCATCCATGATTTCGATTAATACTTCCGGTTTCTCGTGGCGCATGTTGTGACCGGCGGGTTCGACTTCATGGAGCGGTATATGTCCTAATGAATGGCTGGTTTTTTTATATACTATGGCTCAGATATTTTACTTACCAATTGAATACTCTCTCGCTTAAAGATAAGCATACTATGATTATCCTCAACATTCGAAAATAGTTTATTTGATTCATTGATATAACTCATGGAAAGTTCGTAAGAATCAATTCGATTTAAGTCGAAATTTGAAATAGAAAAAATCTTTATATAAAAAGCATCTTCTCTTGAAACAGGTGGAGTAATGATATTACGTTCACGAAGTTGTTTAGCGGACAGAATGTCACTATTTCGATTTGCTTCTATCTCATCGTATTCGTATCGAAGTACAACGCGTTTGATTTCATTTTGTTTTTTATCGAGTAGTTTTACAATTAGTGTACGAAATAAATCTCCAGTAGGAAATGCATGACCGAGACGTTTCCCAATAACAATCAATTTAATGCTGGAATTGGACACCTTACTCAAACTTACAGAAAATGATTTTGAGAGATAATCCCGATTATGCCCTCCCGGAAAAAAATGAGTTTTATATCCTTCTTTTGGTTGCATGTGACAATCTTGACAAGTTTCCTTTCCATAGAAATAACTCATCTGCCATTCTGTAAAAGTATTTTGCATTGGTTGGTTAGAATACTTAAAGTTTTTATGTGGAACATTTCCAGTTCCTACCGGAAAATTAAATTGGTGGCAGTTTTCGCAAAATTCAGAGCGTTTCATTTCCTTTACTTCTATATATTCATGTTCTTTCGGCTTAGATGGAGTATGCGCTGTTAGAATTTTATCTCCTCGTTTATGGCACACAATACAAGAAATTCCTTCTTCTGTAAAAACTCTATCTTCTATTTTTTCTAAGTCGCCATTTGTTTTTACCATCGGAGCATGGCAGTTAACGCACCAAGTAAGTGGTTCTCGTTCGTGGCTCTCTTTGTAAAGCTCATTAGTAAATGCAACTCTATGCCTTGTTGTTTTCCATTCTTCATAAATTTCTTTATGGCAATTGCCGCATTCTTTAGAGCTTTCGAGTTTACCTTCCCATTTAATCGGCATTAGCCCCTTAGAGAATCCATGAGGATTTTTCTCGGTGCAATTAGATAGAAATAAGAAAAAAAGAAATATTCCACTGAGGTACCGAGACACAGAGCTTAAAGTTTTGAGTTTTTGATTTATTATTTTTTCAAACGGTAGATTATATAAATAGCTAATTGATAAAGGTTTCATTATTTTAATTGGATTAATTTTCCTTTCAAGCAGTTGATTTTTCATAGATTATGATTCT
>JAGOHK010000031.1 GCA_017996175.1 Leptospiraceae bacterium | reverse complement strand
AATTTGCAATTGTAGAAATTCTAATGCTTACAATTTTCTTGGTGGGTATGAGTAAGTTTTAGATTCCAGAAAAGTGTAGTCGCAATGGAAAATGCACCTAGAGCATCAGTCCATGGTTTGAATAAAGTCGGAATAAATATATTGCTTCCGATTAAAATGAAAATGGCTAACAGGAATAAGACTATAATTTGAAATTTTCTATGGGTTTTGAAACCGGAAAAAAGACTAAATGCAGCAATCAAAATTGAAACTACTAGAGAGAGATTTTCTAAAATCTCATTTTCAAAAAATGCTACTCCGGTCAAGGGAGCGATTAAAACAAGGAGTGGAAATGCCATACAATGAATGGCGCATGCAAAAGATAAAAACATTCCGACAACGCTAATGGACTCTAAACTAGATATATTTTTTCGCAAACTTGTTATCATTCTTATTTAGTTACTCTTTTATGCAACATAGTTGCATAAAAGAAAAATGTCAAATTCTTTTAGGTTAAAAAACAATAATTTAAACATTTTTATTCCTTATCTTGGTGAGCATTGTCGAATCCATAAACCCCGCGCGGTAGCGCCTCCAAATCGCTCGTCAACGGCGTTAGCCGTTGCAATTAGTATTCACATTCTCAAATCATTCTAATGCGACTTGACAAAGTCGCATTAATTATTTAATTGATTCAAGGTAATTTTTTTACCAAGAGTGCTGGCAAGTTCAGAAATTGCGCTCGCATTTTTTGCGATTTGCTCTGCCCCATCGGCGTTTCCTTTGATTGAAAAAGAAATGGTCTGAATAGAAGAAAGAATTTCTTCCGCAATATAGTTATTATCCGCTGTGAAAGTTTGAATTTCGTAAGCATGTTGGTTTGCTGTCTCAGCATCATTACTAACTTCTTTATTAAAAGAAATTACTTCTTGCATAAAACTGCTGATTTCTTTAATGGCAGAGTCCATATTAGAAATTCCTTTAATCATAGCTTGAATAGATTCTACTGTATTTGCAACATTTTTTGTCCCTGAATTAATTTCTGCTTCATTTGCTGTGATAAGATTTCCAATATTTTTCAAACTTTCCGCAGTCTTATTTGCAAGTTTTCCGACTTCATCCGCGACTACTCCAAATCCTTTTCCAGCGTCACCCGCTCTAGCTGCTTCAATAGATGCATTTAATGCTAGAAGATTTATCTGTTGAGAAATTTCTCGGATAATACTGATTATCTTATTCATTTCACCAGAGACAGATTTAATTTTATTCATACTCTCACTCATTAAAGAAAGTGCTTTCTCAGAAGTCCTCGCTTTTTTCGTGATAATCTCTGTTTCTGTTTCGCCCTTATTGATAATTGTTTTGATTGTATTGTTTTTTTCCGAAAGGCTTTCTATCTTTTCTTTCAATTGCTCTAGAATCGTTGTTTGCAATTTGGCGAAAGATGCGATTCCTTCAGTTCCCTTATTTAATTTTTGAATGGACTCATTTACTTCGGTGGTTGATTCAGATTGCTCTTGTGCTAAGTCAGAGAACGAAGAGGAGGCTCCGTCCATTAGCTGAGAGGATTTTGCTAATTCTGACGATGTAACTTGGATTGACTCTAAAAGTGTATGCATTGTTGAGTAATTTCTTTTTTCCTGAGTTAGATTTTCATTTAAGTTTTTTATTGAAATATCAACGATCTGGTATGTACGATAAGAAATAATTGTGACAGCAGAAAAAATAATTACAAAATAAAATGCATATTCTTTAGCGGCTGATTCTGAATATCCTCTCATATTTAAAACACCAATGATTCCGTGAGCCAATGTAAAAAAAGAAAGGATAATAACCGTTTTCCTACCTGCAAATAAAATTGCTAACGGTGGAATTAAATATAAAAAATCAATACTTGCTGGAATTTCAAATGAGTTGGTGAGAGTTGTAACATATTTCCCGAGTACGAAAACTATAAATGCACCAAACAGAAAAATATTTACTGCAATTTCAAAATGACCATTTTTCAAAAGAATTAAGTTAATACAAAATAGCAAAGAAAGAAAAATAGGTAGTAAAAACTCCCCCGATAGATAATTGGGATTTGTAATTACGAGAGCGAATATTGGTCGAGATAGAACTCCAATAAAAATAAAACTAAGGTGAAGATAGAGAAATGTTTTGATTCTTTCTTTATCCATTCTATTTCTATTTTCGTATCGGTTCAAGAAAAAATTCTTTAGAGTTTCCATTGAGTTTATATTTCTCCGTTCTGTTGAAAAAGGGTATTTAACAATTCCATATTCTATTATCCTTTTGAAAAATTAAACTTTGCAGTGAAACTGAATGAATATTCAGAGTTCATCTTATTCATTACATTGGTTTGTCAAGTGGGTATTCAGGCGTGTCAAAATAAACTGAACGAATAGGAAAAAACGACTTTTCATAGAGTACTAACTTAAAGATATGATATACAAGAGTTAATTTTTTTTTTCGGTAAAAGAAATTTTTAGACAAGACCAACAAAACAAAAATTCAAAATCGACTCGAATTTGAATAAAATAAGCAAAAACAAAATGACAATTCGATTAAATACTCTAAAATTAAAATCTATATTTCATGAAATTCAGTCAATTTTCAGTTTCTTCATCTTTCATGTCATTTGTTTTTTAAAAATTACCAGAATATACCGAATTCACTTACCTTTATTAATCTTATTTGTTTCCTTTTGTGATGATATTAGACGACCACCTATAGAGAGCATAATTCTGAATAGCCTCTTAGTTGTACCCGGTGCAGGTTTAGAAAGAGTTGGTGTTGTTACATCTGACTTTGGAACAAGCGGCAAATTTGTAGTAATCAATCCTGATTTACAAATTGGAGTTCCTACATTCACCAGTATTCACTCAGACGCGGTAACAAAGCTTATAGATGGAAAAGTTTTTATAATCAATAGATTGAATCGAGATAGCATATTGATTCTAAACCCCTACTTCGCATTTCTACCGGAAGCAGAATATTCAGTCGGTCAAGGAAACAATCCCCAGGATATAGTAAAGGTAAATGACACTAAAGCATACATAACTTTATATAACAGTAGAAATTTATTAGTTATAAATCCTTATTCCGGTGCGTTCATTAAAAATATTGATCTCGGAGGTTACTCGGAAACTGTCTCTGCGGGGTCAGTCGGTCTAGACGGAATTCCTGAAATGGCGCAAATGTATTTAGAGGGTAATTCTCTTTATGTGCAACTGCAAAGACTGGATAGAAATGATCCTTCGGGAATACCAACGCCTAATAGTGATTCACTTCTACTGGAGTTGGATGTAAATACAGATATTGTTACTAATACATATTCTTTTAAATCTAGAAATCCAATCAGCAAAATTCAAAAAATAGATATTGCAGGTGAATCTTATTTGGCGATATGCGCCCCGAATAAACTGGGATTTATAAGTCAGTTGGATGGCGGGATAGTTGCCTTTAGCCTCCAGACAAAAACTTTTAGGACTAATTTTTTGTATTCGGAAATGGAGGCAGGTGGAGATATTCTCGACCTACAAATTAAAAATGAAAACGAAGGGTATGCTTCTGTTTTAGACGCAGGCTTTAATAAATCTATTCATCAATTTAATCCTTCCACTGGTCAAAGAATCAATACTATTTTAAGTTTTTCAGCGAGTGCAGGAAATATTTCAGGACTCTTACTTACTCGATTAGGAAGACTTTATGTTGGGGACGGATCTTTTTCTATGCCGGGTGTTCTTATTTATGATACGAACAGAGCGGATAAGCCACGTATTACGCAGACAGGTATAGATGTGGGACTTAGACCTTTTGATTTGATTGAGATTCAATAACCAGGACGGTTTAAACGCATTAAAATAAGCTAACACTCGGTATATGGAGACAAATTTTGCAATTTCTCTAAATCCGTCAAATTAAACAGAGAGATGAAAAATTTTACCTAGTTAGGTTACTTATCCTCTATTCAAATTTTACTTTCATTAAAGCTGGCAATTGATATATTTGAATAAAATCTCTATGTATACAAAAATAATTCAGCAACTTTAAGAAAAGAGGGACACCATGCAAGATACAGACTTATCATTTAAATATGAAACTACTTCTTCTAAAGTAGGAAAATTTATTCTTTTTCTTGTCTTAGGATTTTTTTTACTTCTAGGAATCATTCTTTTACTATTGGCATTTATCGGGATAGGGGCTAATGGTGATTTGCTGGATGGGATGAAGTTTATCCTTCCCGGTACTACTATTTTTGTATTTGTAAGTCTTGGCTTTTTTTATAATAAGATTAGCTCTAGGACAAAAATTACTGGTGCTTATTTCGATACAGTGAATAAGAGGTATTATCTAGAGACAAAAAACGGAGAAAGTGGATTTATTCCGTTTGGTGAAATTGAATCCCTATCGATGCGAAAGGAAGTAGTGAGCGGAAATAAATCATCGACTACTTATTACGTAGTTTATTTTATCAAAAAAGATGGTGCATGGTGGGATATTGTTTCTTATGGAAGTGAAATTACAGCTCTCAAAAAGTTAAATGACCTTCAGGCTAAAGTCAAACTCGATTCTTCGGAAGAATTTAATTTACTAGAAAAAGAAATAACATCAAAATTATTTTCTTTTCAAGATAAATCAGACAGTGTTTTGTTTAGTTGGGGAGAACAGGTTAGTTTTCTCTATAGGGTATTAGGAGTATTAGCCGTTCTTTCTTTTTTGGGTAGCTTTTGGATTATTAGTTCTACCATTGGAGAAGCAGGGGTTATTGGTAATTACCTGCTCTCTGCTTTTTCGATACTATTTGGCGGTTTGGTTTTATATTCACTTTTCAAGTCAATTTTCGGTTATACAAACTACGAGTTAGAAATTTCAAAAGAAAAAATCATTTTCTTTGGTGTCAAAAAAGATAAAC
This sequence comes from Leptospiraceae bacterium, assembly GCA_017996175.1. Lineage (GTDB taxonomy): Bacteria > Spirochaetota > Leptospiria > Leptospirales > Leptospiraceae > UBA2033. Next base: position 38,569 of record JAGOHK010000031.1, on the reverse strand, counting down.
GAAAAATTTTTGCAGAAGTGCCCACAAGCGAAATCAAATTTACCCAGTATTCGTTTAATATTCACCGAAGTGATATTTTTAATGGACAAGAGATTTATTTATTAAACCAAGAATTTGCAGAAAAATTAGCGAAATATAAAAAAGGGGAATTTGGGTTCGGAGAAATTTTCGGGTTATTAAAAGAAATTATGCAAATGAAAAAAAGTATTATAAAACTTCCATTCCCTGGTTTTAAGTCCCTCGATATAATTCTCTTTGAAAAAAAATTAGATGAAGAACTAAGGAAAGTAAATCCAGAAGTGAAGTAGATTAATACTCCAACTTATATCCGTCAACCCAGTGTCCATCTATATTCAAAGGATTTACTATATAATTGTGTTTTTCTCCGAGTTCTGTAAGAGCTCCTTTGGTGATTAAAATTTCTTCTTTTTTTGCGGTGTCTTCTCCGAGTTTGCTTGCGGCATTGACCTCTTCCCCAAAAATATCTGCATCCCCAATACGAAGAATCTTCCCAAAACCGATGCCAACACAAAGTAAAACTTTTTCATGCTCCGGCTTATCCTTGTTATACTCTTTCAAAGTATTCTGCATTTTAATTGAGCACTCAATCGCATCTTGAACCGTGCGGAAAATAAGCATTAGACTGTCACCCTCTGCTTTAATTAGAAGCCCATTATGCTCATATATAATAGGAAGTAAAATACGCTCTGATTCAAAGATAATTTGTAAAAAATGAATAATTCCAAATTCCTTCGTGTTTCTCGAAAAACCAGAAAGGTCTGTGAAAATGACCGCCCAGTTTTCTCCGAAAAGATTCCAAATTCGTTTATCAATGATTTCTTTGTTAGAATTCGGTTTTACTCTTTCTTCTATTAAGTTGCGAAGTCTTTCTTCTGATCTGCTGCGGATAATATGTCTTATGTCTGCCATTATTTTTCATCTCACTTTATATAATGTTGATAAATGCACGATAGATTTGAATTGAAGACAGAGGCTAACGCACATTTTGCTGTTTTAATATTTCTCGCTGATTTATTTGTATTATCTATTTTTTAGCATCGATCATAATATCTATAAGAAGGCACGAGGTATTTAAGTAAATCTTGTCTTGTTCTCTAGAATATTAAGTTGCTTTAAAAGAAGCATTTCCATTTCTTCGGGACCAGTTTTTTTATATATATTAATGAGGTTATTGTACATTCTTTTTAGAATAGTTAAAGTACTTGCCTTCGAAAAATATTCAGGAATATCTTTGTAGCCATTAGCCTCAAGAAAGCGAACACATGTCTGTTTGTCGATCAACACACCTGCATTAAATGGATCTACAAAAGTAGTAAAATCATTTGACTCATAATAAAGCATAAAGTGAAGAGGAAGGTTAATACCATAAATAGGAAGACCAAGTCGAATCCCAACTAAAATATAAATGACACATAAAGAAATAGGAATACCAAGTTTATTCTCTAATACTTTTGAAACAAAAGAATTATCTGGTTCATGATAATAAATTTGATTTCCATTAAATCCTTCTTCTTGGTAGAGAACACGTGATAAAAGATGTATCTTAACATCGTCAGTTAGAATGATATCGTTTAATTGAAAAAGTTCATTCAAACGATATGCAAGTTTATCTAAAGTCTCTTTAAAGTTCTTGTAGGTAGCTGTGGGATCACCCATAGTGGATAACAAGAATATGCCTTGCTCCAAGTCCATATAGTGACTAGTATGTCCTTTTTCCGCAATTTGTTTGAGGGAAAAATTTACTCTTTCCACATGAATTTCATTTACAAAGCTGCGGCTGGAAAGGCGTAAAATTGGATCGGGTAGTTTTTCAACGATATCAATTACTGGTGTCTGCCAAGGAATTTTTTTTGCAATTTCAACAATGATTTCTGATTTGTTTTCCGGATGTGCAAATTCCAATTCATAGAAATTTCTTTCTACATCAGTTCCGCTAAAGTTTAGCTCATCTTGTGAGTGGTCGTAGGAAAACATAAGTTTAATTTAATCTAGTACAAATATAATACGTCAACCTATTTGAAAAAAAAGAGTACTTTTTTTAAACTATGTTTATCGGATTTCACAAAATTTTCAGTAAGCATTTTTAAAAGACATAAGAAAAAATTATTGTCTCTTTAGATTTCTATTTCTAAGTTAAAGTAAACTCGGCGCATTAAATTGAAATTTACTTTTGGTAATTGATGTATTTTGAGAGAAAAAATCTCTTTACGAAAGTAAATGCCTTTGAACAATCTTACTTCTTGCAAAAATGGGAAAGTGTCGAATTGATTAGAAAAAGTCGGATTTCTAAACGCCGATAAATGCGAATATAAATCCGCGTTCAAAAATAATTCTAGTTTTTGCAGGTAGACCCAACAGGATTTGGTAAGAGATTTTAGGAGGAACTGTGGAAAAACTGCAGAAATTTCAAGACGATAGATTAATCATACAAATAGAAGAATCTTCATATCTTATAAAAATAATCTGGCTAGGAGAATGTTCTTCCCGAAATCCGTCCCTTTTTCTAGCTCCTATATTGGAGGAACAATATAAAATCAGCCGCGCTCAACTAAAGAAAATAATTTTTGATTTCACGAAAACCCAGTATATGAACTCGGCTGGGATCATTCCAATTATCAAGTTTTTAAAAAAGATAGGCGATGATGGCGGTAGTATTCAAGTATTGTACAATCGCTTCGAAAGATGGCAGTCTGTTTTAATAGGGGAATTGAAAATTTTTGAAACAGAAGACAATCGAATTCAAATCATGGGAGTAGACCGCTAATCGACTAAATAAATTAAATCTGCAAAAAATCACAATCTTAAATATTTTTCTGAAAACCTACAACTAAGAAAAATGATAGACCAAATACTATTTTATAATAAAATTTACTTTATGCTAATACGTATGATTGTCCGTATTTGTAAAAAAGGAGATTTTTTAATATGAATTTTAAAAGAAGCATACTACTTACCTTAGTATTCGCCTTATTGGCAATGACTAACCTTACGAACTGTTCTTCCGGCGATAAAAAACCAGAACCACCTGCCCCAAAAAACGAACCAAAGCCTGCTGTTGAGACTGCAAAATCTACTGCAACGGATGCGTCTCGTCCACTAGGTGCTGGAGAGTGTATCGGGGATTGCAAAAATGGAGAAGGCATGATAGGTTTTTCCGATGGAAGCAAATACCAAGGACAATTTAAAAACGAAAAATTCAATGGAAAAGGAACACTTACATTTGCCAATGGCGACAGCTACACAGGTGATTTCAAAGACGGAGAAATGAACGGAACTGGAGTTTACAAATATGCTAATGGTGACCAATACGACGGTCAAATGAAAAATGGCAAATTTAATGGCTTTGGTACTCTAATTGGTTCAAAAGGAACTAAGTATGTAGGTTGGTTCACTGACGGAAAATTTAACGGCAACGGGACATTTACCACTAGACAGGGTAGAACTTACACAGGAGATTTTAAAGATGATCTTTTAAACGGCAAGGGAGTCGTTAAAGAAAAAGACGGATCTGTAATTTACGATGGTCCATTTAAAGATGGTCAACCTGTAAAATAATCTTCGATTAATAGCTAGTATGCGCAGAAATATCCTTTCTGCTCATACTGCTTTCTACAATCTTCGCACCTCTGGGATTTCTCTTCATCTTTTATGTATGCACAGATTTTTTTGTCCAGCGCATACAGCTCATCATCCCCATAAATAACAAAATCATTTTTCATAAATCCGTTCAGACTATCTTTATAGATAAGCTCGAAAGAAACTGGCTGAACTGAGGATACTTCAATTCCTTTAACTTGTGAATCAGCAGGATGATTGATTTCTTTTTTGCCTTTTTTTAGCTCAATAAATAATGAATCCTTTAAAATTTTGTATGTCCCAACTCGCGAAATTATTTCAAGCTCTCCATTCATTTGTATTGTTTCTTCTTTGTAAAATGCCATCCCATCAAAAAGTTCTATTTCAATATTATCAGAGTCTTCTCCATTGCTTCCGTAAATATAATTCTTAGAATTACTTTTTAATTTAATTTTCTTAGTCTGATTCACTAAAAACTCTTTTGGGTTTTTAGTTAAAAATTTATCGGAAGTAATATGAACTAAAACTTGTTTCCATTTAGTATGTTTTCGCAGAAATTCTAAATTAGAATCCTGCTCTAAGAATTGAAAAAACTTGAACCCTTTTAAAATAGATAAACGTAAATACTTTATAGATGATTCGACATCATTGGAAAGACTATAGGCACAGGCAAGATTATAATATAGATTTACTTTATTTTCATATTCCAGCAATTCCGCCAATTCATAGGCTTTAATTGCGTCAGAAAACTTACCTATACTCATTAGACTTTTTCCATAATAATAATAGGTTTCAGGTTCAATATGAATATCCAAGGCATCTTCGAATTTACTTACAGAATCTAAGTACTTTTTCCCTTTGTACAAAGCCAGAGCATCATTGTAAACTTTATGATAGAGGCTGATTTCATTCTGTAGTTTATTATGATCTGCGATAGTTGCGCTATCGTTTTCTATATTTTTTTTTGATAATGCATAAGAAACAGAAAGATAATCATGCTTAGCCTTAACATTTGTATTTTCTTCGCAAGTTATGTAAAAAAACAAAATTGATAAAAATAAAATCCATTGAGTCATTGTATTAATAATAAAAACAGGTGTATCCAGCTTAATTCTCAGAACTGATTTTAAAGCTTACCTAGTTTTTAACGTATACACAGAATTACAATTTGAAAATTAGAATAATTTTTAAAGAGAAAATCGAAACAGAGTCGAAACAAAGAAAACAATATTTCCTGTCCGCATATCTAATTTTCTAGAAGCAAAATTTGTATCAATAACTGTATCTCTAAATTCTGAAGTAGAAAGGGGCGCAACAGTTCCATCTGCTCGAAGATAAAAAGATCCGCTGCTGCTATTAAAATTTCCATCAAAAGACGGTACAGTGTAATAGTTGTAAAACCCTCCAAACTGAAAAATCCAATTATTAGTTATCTTTCGATTCAGAGAAAGTTCCAGTTTATAACCAAGTCCATTTCCAACCATATAACCCGTTTGCGGATAATAGGCATCACTTGAGAAAGTGTTTCCATCTGTTTTCCATGTGACAGTATTGACACCTAATCCCATTCCTGCTTCAACGTAAAAATTCTTAAATTTGAATTCGTGGTAATACATTAAGAAAAAATACTCTACTTTCAAATTAAAATTAAGTCGAGTCGTACTGTACAAGGTTGGCGCATATATACTAGTAACCTCATTTATATGGAATCGATTGAATTGTGTTTGTCCGTAAACAAATCCTACTTTGGAATTTTCATACAATCGAATTCTAGCTAAAAATTCCATATTAATAGTATTTCGAAAAGGACTAAGTTGGGTTTGACTATAAACAAACGGAGAAGACTCAGACTTGTAGTTTTTAAGCTGAGATTCAAACCTATCCTCCGGTTTATACCCTATACCGTACCGAACTCCGATTTCGAATTCTCTCTGCCGAAACCTGTCTACTGCCGGCGAATCCTCATCCTCCTCCACAAATACATCTTTGGGATTCGGCTTTACTTGTTTTGGTTGTTTTGCTTGCGATAGTATTGGTAAACAAAAAAATAAAAGTACATACAAGCTAAAAAAGATTTTTTTACTCTTCACAAATTCATGGTTTTAAATATAACTCGTCTGTCAGTATTATTTCTTTCCTTTTTTTCGAACTTGGTAACGCAAAATTGTATAGTATTCATCTGGATTTCCCTTACTGAACATTCCGGGTCCTTTTAAATATTCTTCTTCATGATCTCCTGCAATTTCATACCCGTTCGTGGCAACAAAAGATTTTAATTTTTCGACTGTCGGCATTTCTTTTTCATAGGATCCAATATGCAAAATCTCGGCTACTTCTCCGTATTCCCAAGTTACTAGTTGAATTTTGGGATCAGGATTATCTGCGTCAGGCGGAAGACCTTCTACTTCATTCGAAACAGGAACGGCAAAAATTCCAACATATTCATTTCGAGGAGTTTCAAATGGTTTAGGCCAGCGAGTGCGAGGCCAGGCATCCTTCAAAGAATCATTCTTTAGTTTAAATTTCATTCCATATAATCGACCAAATCCTTCCCCGGCAGTTTTATCTGGGTCACCTGTAATTTCAATCTTCAGTATTTTCATCGGAGACTTCATGGAAATTTTAGGTTCTTTGAGTGCAAGATACAAAGATAAATCGGGACCAGGCATACAACCAAAGAAAATGGGAAGTACAAACAAGGTTAATTTTAATAATTTCATAATTCTTACAGTCGGACCTTTTTAATTTCAGTCAAGGAAAATAAAACCTAACTAAAGCAACTTATCCAAAACTGACAACTTACGAAACTAAGAAGTTTAATAGCAAGATGGAAAATAATTCAGACTAATAGTAACAAAGGAGAATTTATGAAAAATTTGATTTTAGGATTTTTAATTTTTGCATTTGCAGGTTTACGTGCAACTTCCATTTATGATTTCAAAGTAACAGATATAAAGGGAAATGAAATTAGTTTTTCCAAATTCAAAGGCTCGCCTATTTTAATAGTGAATGTTGCGTCTAAGTGTGGTTATACTTATCAATATGAGAATCTAGAAAAAATATATAAAAAATACAAAACAAAAGGTTTTAAAATTATAGGATTTCCAGCCAATAATTTTGGATCACAAGAACCCGGTACGAATGAAGAAATCGCAAAATTCTGTAGCCTAAAATACAATGTAAGCTTCGATATGATGTCCAAGATTTCCGTAAAGGGAAAAGATAAACATCCACTTTACAAATTTCTCATTGAACAAACTGGTAAGGCAGAGATTGGCTGGAACTTTGAAAAGTTTTTAATTGATAAGAATGGTCAGATTATTGGCAGATTTGAATCCGATATGGATCCTGACAACGAGAAGATTACCAAAAGGCTAGAAAGCCTTTTTTAAACTTGTCAAATCTAGAATCATTCCAGCTAAGTAAAAATAATAACTCAACTTACGCAAAATTGATAGCTATAGCCTGCGGCAGCAGCCCACCGCTAGGTGCCAACCTTCCTCCCACTATTAGGAACGCTGGCACTCACCCTGCGTAGGTGAGTAAAAATAAAATAATCTTTGGAGTATAAAATGGAAGATAAAGCACTTTTGTTATATGGAATCCGTTGGATTCACTATGTATCCGGCGTTTGTTGGATTGGACTTCTCTATTTCTTGAATCTTGTTAACGTTCCTTTACAAGGAAAGTTAGATGCAGGAGTAAAAAAAGTTTTAACCCCTGAATTAATGCCTCGCGTTCTTTTTTGGTTTAGATGGGCAGCTATGTTTACATTCCTATCTGGTTTGGCTTATTATGCCGTATTTTTTGAAATGGGTGGTGTAAGAGCAGCTACTCCTAATTGGTCGTACTGGATTTTACTTGGAATGTTACTTGGAACTATTATGTGGTTCAATGTTTGGTTTGTAATTTGGCCTAACCAAAGAAAAATCATCAATGGGGTTAAGAGTGGTAATCCGGCAGATGCATCGATCCCAAAAAAGGCACTTTTATTTTCTCGTATCAATACATTTCTTTCTGTTCCTATGCTCTTTTTTATGGGATATGGAAGACATGCCGGTCAACAAGTTCCAATGTTTTCAGGAGAGGGAATACTCGTTATTATTCTCGCTGGCGCAATTGGAGTAGGTGTTGTATGGTTTGCAATTAAACAATCTGGAAGTATTAGCACGGAAGTTTAGTTACTAAAGTTTAACGAATCCTTCTTGGGGTGTTAAAAAGTCTCTCGCAGAGGACACAGAGAATTGGCTCTACTTATTTTTTTGTATGCGTTCTTTGTGAACTCTGCGAGACAATCACGTTTTTTTACGATTCTTGGAAGAAGAATAAATTAATGGCAGTCTAGTACCTGCGCATCAAAATTTCCACCGCTAAAGTCCCCTTTTTTAAATCCCCACTTACCTTTAATTCCTTCATCACTTGCTTTTCCAGCGTAGAAAAAAGTAGACCCTTTGCTTGCACCTGACGTATAAGTTTTAGAGAATTGGCAAACGTGATTTGCATCACATGTACCAGCTACTTTTGCACTTCCGTATTCATCAGCAGTAGTTCCAGATAAGCTAAAACTTTCTCCATTTCTAGATACATTTACACTCCATGAAAAATCGCTAGACTTAGCGCCTTGGGTAAAATGTCCAACCAATGTACAAGCATCTGCAAAAAGCGAACTGGACGTAAGTAACACCGATAAAAACACAAATAATACTATAATCTTTTTATTTAACATATTCTCTCCTAAGAAAATTTTTCAAAACAATTACCTACATATTTATACTGGTAAGTTTCAAGCCTTTTTTATTTTTTTGCGAAAAACTTTTCAAAATAGCGGCAAATGGCTATTTTGCGAAGCTAGACGGAGCAATTAAAACAATTTTTTTTTCAGATTGCAAAGCTTATGTTCCGCTCAATAGTAAATCTATTTATACTGAGCAGTTACGTTATGAGAATAATTTCAGTAGATATTTCCAAATATCTTCATATAATAGGGAATTTCCCAAATCAATCGGAACTGGAATAAAAATAAAAATAAGGGATACTAACATAAAATATCCTAAAATTCTTCGAATGAGTCCAAGATCAGAATTAGAATCAGGAACATAGGGATGCTCTACTCTTATGAGGTAAAATATGATAAACCCCCATATCAACCATGTAATACTTACAAAACCTAAAAACAAAAATGCAAAGAATAAGTAATGAATCCATTTTCGATAGCTTTCTCCAACCATAGAATATAGAATATGACCTCCATCTAATTGCCCGAAAGGAAAAAGGTTAATCGCCGTCACAAGAAGTCCGACCCACCCAGCTTTAGCGAGTGGATGAATTAAAATTGTAGTGGTCTTCGGATCGTAGGGTCCGAGTATCCATTGCCCGGTATAATAAGTAAATAGACTCTCTCCAAAGGATATTGTATTTCCATCATTCGCAAAATCAGCAAGATTCGCAAGTTCAGACAAATAAAGCCCAATTATCCAGCAAGGGATTGAAAGAATCAGACTCATAAAAGGTCCACCAACCCCAATATCAAATAGTTTTTTCTTATCTTGAATGGGTTCTTGGATTTGAATTACAGCACCCATAGTTCCAATTGGACTTAGCGGGATTGGAATAAAATAAGGAAGAGTCGTTTTCAGTTTATAAATGCGAGCAGGGATATAATGCCCCATTTCATGGCAAAATAAAATAAATAAAAGCGCGACTGCGTAAGGATACTCACTCCAAAAAGTTTGAGCTAAAAGTTCTTTCTTTTCGTTAAAAGCAAAAAGAAGCGCCCAAAAACCCTCTTTGAATGTAAGGGTTAAAAAAGTAAGAACAATCAACAAAATATGAAATCCGACTTTACTTTTCACTTGTACTAAACTTAATAGGTTTCAGGGTTAGTCAAGACCCTAAATTGTTTTTTTAATAAAAATAGTCCTAGGTTACGATAATAAAATTATGAATCTCAAAGATCTAAGTGTCAAAATCAAAATCATTCTTGCAGTCGGAGTCTTTCAAATCCTTTCTCTGATTATTGCCATACTTGGCACTATGGGACTCTCCCGAATGGAGAAAGAATTATCCATAGTTTCTGATATTTTTATCAATATCGAAGGAAACTTTAACCAGCTCAATGTAGGAATGACCAAAAGACAGTTAATAGTAGGTCGACTCTTAACCAATGAATCCAAAACTGATTATCCAAAAGACTTAGAAGCAATAAAAGAAGCGCAAAAAGATTACTTGGAAGCAATACCTAATATTAGAAATTTTCTTAAAAATAACCAAGAACGCCTTAACGCGAACGCAAAACACGCAGATGATTCAAAAGTAAAGGAGTTCATTACCAATTTAGATGAACTGGAAAAAATAGTGACTGAGTTAAATGACGGGACGAGCATTTACCAAACCAGCTTTGAGGAATACTTTAAATACGATACTCCCGACTGGAGAAAAATTCAAATTAAAAAAGAGATAACCGAAAATTATCAACAAAAGACTAAACTTTATACTAAGTTTTTAGATAAAATTCAATTTCTAAATAAATCCACCTCCGAAGTTGTTGTGCAAAGTAATCAGGGACTCATTGGAACATCCTATCAGCTTAAATATGTTTTATGGATTGGATATGTAATTTCTTTAATTGTAGTAATTATTGTCACCTATATGATGATTCGCCGAATTGCTTACCCAATCATTTCCGCGGAACTTATGGCAAATAGATTTGCAGATGGAGATTTAACAACTTATGTTGAAAATAAATCCAATGATGAGATTGGTCGCTTAGTTCGTGCGCTAAATAAAGCTTCAGAGAATTTGAAGAACGTCGTCAAACAAATTGGAAATACATCGGATCACTTAGCGTCCTCAGCAGAAGAACTTTCAGCAACTTCTCGAAACCTTGCGGATGGAGCAACCAACCAAGCATCTTCTTTAGAAGAAACTGCTTCGGCTGTGACTGAAATCACAGAGTCGATCTCTTACGTTTCCGAAAGTGCTCGCGACCAAGAAAAGGAAGTGATTGAAACCAATAAATCTATGAATGAACTCTCCAAGTCAATCATTCAAATTACCGAAACTGCTCGTGCTGTAAACGAAGGCTCTCAATCTGCACTTGCAGAGGCGAAAGAAGGTCAGATCAAAGTAAATGAAACTGTAAAACGTATGGCTGCTATAGAAGAAAGTTCTGAGCAAATATCCGATATTATTAACGTAATCAATGACATTTCGGAACAAACAAACTTACTTGCTCTAAATGCGGCGATTGAAGCAGCGAGAGCCGGCGAATCTGGTAGAGGTTTCGCAGTAGTAGCCGAAGAAATTTCTAAACTCGCAGCAAGATCACAAAAAGCGACGCGCGAAATCGCAGAATTAATCACAGATAGTATTACAAAGGTAAATGACGGTAAGGCGATAGTCGGACAAGTTGTAGAATCACTCAATAAAATTCTACACAAGTCTATGGAAGCAGCTCAACTTTCTGATTCTATTTCCAATGCCACAAAAATGCAAAGCAGTGGAAACCAAAAAGTCCTCAAGTCAGTTACAACTCTTTCTCAAATGGCACAATCCATCTCTCGTGCCACAAACGAGATGAAGATTTCTTCCAAGGAAATTTCAAATGCAATTGAACAAGTAAACTCTGTAGCGCAAAACACCGCTTCTTCGTCAGAAGAAATGGCAGCGTCTACTTCCGAATTAGCCGCTCAATCCGAAAAATTGAGTCAATTGATTGGTGTATTTAAGATTACTTGATCTACACCTTAAAGCAACAATCCACTGACTCGCTCGCACGCGCAGGTGAATTGGACTTAAACGGTATTAAAGTCCAAACACCTGCCTTCATGCCAGTTGGCACTCGCGGGACAATCAAATCACTCACATCCGAAGACATTCGTGAACTTGGGTTAGATTTAATTTTAGGCAATACATATCATCTTTATTTACGCCCGGGTAAGGAAGTCCTAGATTCTTTTGGCGGGCTAAAAAAATTCATGTCCTACGACAAAGCACTATTAACCGACAGTGGCGGCTACCAGATATTTAGCTTAAATGGACTTTTTGAATACCAAAAAGATGGAGTAAAATTTAGTTCCCATATAGATGGATCCAAACATGAATTTACTCCTGAGAAGGTAATCGATATTCAACGCTCGATTGGTTCGGATATTATGATGGTTTTAGACGATTGTGCCCCTTATGGCGCTGATCGGGAAAGACTAGAAGAGTCGCTTGTAAGGACACATTATTGGGCAGAAAAATCCATCCGCCACTTTGAAAAAAATCGAAACAATCAGAATCTATTCGGTATTAGCCAAGGCGGCGTGGATATAGAACTTCGAATTAAATCATTAGAATTTATTAAATCACTTCCATTTGATGGAATCGCAATAGGCGGATTATCCGTTGGAGAGCCGAGACCAGAGTTTATTCGTATTTTAGAGGGTATATCGCCCTACTTTGATGCAAGTCGTCCTCGCTATTTAATGGGTGTAGGAACTGTTCCCGATATTCTAGACGGAGTAAAAAATGGAATAGATATGTTTGATTGTGTATTGCCGACACGAAATGCGCGCAATGGACAAGTATTTACTTCATTAGGCAAAGTAAATTTGCGCAACGAATCGCATCGTTTTCAAGAAAATCCTATAGATCCAAATTGTAATTGTAAAGTTTGTAAAAATTATAGTATTGGTTATATTAGGCATTTACATAAAGTAAAAGAATTATTAGCTTTTACTTTAAGCACATATCATAATTTATATTTTATGAAAGAATTTATGAATGGTATTCGAAAATCTATTTATAATTCTACATTTTTAGAATATTATACGAACTGGAAAAAATTATACAATTAATGTAAATTTTATCGTTGACTTATTTTATTATAGTGGATTTATATATTAGTTGCCAAAAATACCTCAAACTGATTATTAAAAACCAAGGAATGGATTAACAAGAATGGAAATCACAAGAAGAGAGAACAAAAACATAGTAATTCTTGACATCAATGGTGAAATAGATTTATACAACGCACCTGAGATAAAGGATATAATTGCTAAATTGATCGAAGAAAAAAGATACCAAATCATCATCAATTTAGAAAAAGTTTCTTATATTGACTCTTCCGGAATCGGTGCTCTTATTTCAAGTTTGTCAAATTTAAAGAAATACCAAGGTGGTTTAAAAATCATCAACGTAGCTGGTTCGGTTAGAAAAGTATTTGAGCTAACGAAGCTTACATCTTTCTTTGAGATTTTTGATGCTGAGGCTGATGCAGTTGGTGCTTTTAAATAATCTTTCGATTATTTAAGAAAAGGAATGAGAAACTTAGTATCTAAAAACTTACATTTTTTTTTACCTTTAGTATCGGTTTGTATTGTTTCTTGTGGGGCAACAATGATGCCTCTACAAGAAATTAGCACTGCAAAACAAGAAATCACCAGAGCTAAGCTTTTCAATTCAGAAAAGTATTCGAAAAAAGAATTTGATGAATCTAAAGCGAATTTGTTTTTGGCTCACGAAAATATATTTAGCACCAAGCCTGATAGTAAAAAAGCAACTCAGATAGCTCAAAACTCAACCGAAAAAGCTCGTGATGCTATAAAAAAATCTTTACCTAGTTATGTAAAAGATTTGCAAAGCGAAGTAAATTCTGCAATATCCTCAGCATCCATTGCTTTAGCCGAGTCATTGGCTTCTGATTTATACGAACAAGCAACTCTACTAAAAGCAGAAGGCGATGAAATTGTAAAAAATGCCGATAAAAAACTAGCAAACTCTCCTTCCGACCCTAACATTTACGATGACTATGAAAAAGGCATAATTCGATATAAAGAATGCATTGCTGTAGCAGAAAAAGCAAGAGATTTAAGCCTAGCTCAAACACAAGCTGTTATTGATTCTTCATCAGATATAGAATCCAATTTTGACTTAATAGAAAAGTATTCCAACGATGACAAAGCTATCAAAACCAAGATTCTATCCCTACGAGAAGAATACAAAAAATCCGTCAACTTGATGGAATCTGGAAACCTAAGGGATGGATTTAAAAAAGCAGAAAGCATTCGTATTTCTTCCAATGAAATGTTAGTTTCGACTATACTACCGTATGCGAAAGAACGAATAAAATTGGCGACTGAAAAAATTGAAGATGCTGACAAGTATTTAAATTCAGATACACAAAAAGCAAAATCTTCCGTTGCTTCAGATAATCTTTCTGCCTCTAAGGAAGCATTTAATTCCTCAGTAGACTTACTAGCAAAGGAAAGATACTATGATTCGATCCAGCAAAGTGAGGAATCAATTCGGTTAGCCGAGCAGGTAGAAAATTCCGATAAAAATCCAGATTCAGATAGTTCGGAGAGAAGTTCTAAAGAGGAAGAAGCCCCGACAGAAATTAAAAATGAAAAAGACTCTTATCCGACGAAAAAGATAACCCCAAAAGTTAATCCTACCGCAAGTGAAACAAAGCCCAAGCCAGAGACTAAGACTAAATGGAAAAAGCATATAGTCCAAAAAAAGAATCCGCCTGAAACGCTGTGGCAAATCGCTGCTGACAAAAAATATTTAGGAAACAAAGAACTCTGGAAAGAAATTTATAAGGCAAACAAAAAAAATATTTCAAATCCAAATCTAATCTATCCCAATCAGGTTATTTTAATTCCAGCAATACCGAATAAAAAGAAATAGAATTGGACTATTTTTCTAATTGGTTTAGCTTTTGACTTAAATTATTTTGTATTTTCTGAAAACATTTTCGTAAATTTTCTATTGCTTCTTCTTTTCCTGAAAAACCATTTGAAAAATGTTCCTTGAGAAAGCTTAAGTAATTGTGGAAATGATCTAACTTCAATAGTAGCAAAGTAGCAGAAATTTTATGTCTTGTCTTACGAAACTCATCCATATTTTCATTGGAAATTTGTTCTATCAGCAAATCCAAATATTTCAAATATTCCTGTTGAATTTTCTTTAAAATTAGAATAAATTCTTTTGCATTACCGACATATATTTCCCCCAGATTGGAAAAATCTATTTCAATTTCTATCTCATCATTTAATTTCATATAATTCTACCATTTTTCAAAAAGAATTACCTCAGCACCGACATAGAAATTCAGCTTCGAGGTATTCTGCGCTATAAAATTTTTGCTTCAATACCATCCCAGTTACTCATTCACTTTTCTAGACCAATTGCCAAAAGTAAATTCCAATTTAAAGTCAGTATATATCCACTTTTATTTTAGCTTTAGAGTTTTCAAAACTTTAACATAAAAAAATCGAAAACATCCCCGCGCTAGAATGCATATAGGAATAATTTTGTTTACTTTATTATTGACATTATCTACAATCGCAAAGCATGTTAAACCCTCTTCCAAATAATTCCACTCTAATATTAGAGGTGAAATAACAAGAATGTCCGAACAAATTATTTCTTTATATAAATCAATTTATGTTAATATTCCCCATATCTATAGAGGTGAGTTTTCAAAAAAACTCAGGCATGAAAATCTTGGGCGACTCAATTTCATGTCAATTTGTCTACTGCTTTTAACACCATTTATGGTATATGCACATGGTCAACTAGTGGAACATCAATACTGTTCCAAAAACCATTTTTACTGCGACACATTATTTACTGCTCATTACACAGCCATTGGATATGCAATTCTCTATATAATTATCTATAAATTTGCAAATCCTCTACGCTGGAAAAGTTTCTTTGGGGAAATTCTTGTTTTTTTTTCAATTCAGTTTTATTTATCAATTTTTGGAATTACATCTATTGCTGCTCAATTTTTTTCCGGAAATATTGTTTTTTTTACGACTGGGGCAGTTTTTCTCGCCGCTCTTTTTGTTACATTTAAACGATATGCGACAGCCATCTATGCAATTAGCCTAATTTTATTTTTATTTGGTCTATATAAATTTCAAAAAAATTCAGATTTATTATTTTTTAATACAATCAATTCCACGTTAGCAATTTTTTTTGCTTACTGTTTAAATCTGATTTTTTTTCATCATAAACTTGGCGACTTCTTAAACTCAAAAACTATCGATCGAAAAAATCTGGAATTGAACCGTACTCTAGAGGATCTAAAAAGAGATATTTCTGTAGCTAAAAAAATTCAAGGAAGTCTTATGAGTAAAAATTTTAGTGAGATAGAAAACCTAATTTTTGAAGTAAGCTACATCCCACTGGATGATGTTGGTGGGGATATTTACGATATATCGCAAATCAATCAAAAATATACACGAATTTTTTTAGCAGATGCAACGGGACATGGAGTCCAAGCTGCCTTGATTACAATGGCAATCAAAGGAGAATATGAAAGTTTCAAACATAGCACATCAAGTCCAAAGAAATTATTGAAAAATCTAAACAATGACTTCTTTCAAAAGTTCGGGGCAATTCACAGTTTTTTTTCTTGTATTGTTGTAGATATTTATCCAGAGAAAAATAAAATTATCTACGCATCAGCCGGTCATCCAGATCAAATTTTACAAAAGAAAAATTGGGAAATTAAAAACCTACCTCGGACTGGTAAAATAATGGGGATAAAAAAAGATGTCGAGTTCGAAGAAATTGAGTTACAATTTGAAAAAGGAGACAAATTGTTTTTATTCACTGATGGACTATTTGAAGAATTCAATTCAGAGAAGGAAGAATTCGGAGAAAAACAAGTTGTAAATATCATAAAAGCTTATAGCGACAAAGAACTAAAAGAGCTCTTTGGAATTTTGATGGAAAATCTAAATTTGTTTTTAGCAAGTTCAGCACGGCAGGATGATATTACATTTATTGGAGTTGAAAATGATAGGAAATGATAAAGATACAAGTTATCGAAAGTAAATCAGAAATTATCCAAAAAACGATTTGACGGCATTAGAAATATAAGAGTAAATTTTTTTCGAATAAGGAAACCACCAAAGCTCCTCAGAGAATCTCCAGAACCAGCGATTAGAACTGACTGCTTGAGCTTGGGTATACGCGCGTAAACCTTCAATTCCATGAACTCTCCCTAGACCACTTTTTTTAAATCCACCAAAGGGTAAATCAGACATCATATAATTAACTACTACATCATTAATCGAAACTGATCCTACTTGTAGTTTTTTAGCAATACGTTTAGCTTTAGCTATATCATTTGTCCAAATAGAAGCATTCAACCCAAACTCAGAATCATTTGCCAGTTTAATTACTTCTTCTTCTGTGTTAAATTCCATCACAGAGATTTCTGGACCGAATGTTTCTTCTTTCATAATTTTCATTTCATGACTTACGCCAATGATGATAGTTGGTTCATGAAAGAGTCCTTTTTCACTTAACGCTCGTTTGCCACCAGAAACAAAAAATGCACCTTTAGCTTTAGCATCTTTATAATGAGACTCTAATATGTCTACCTGTCTAGGAACAGTCATTGAACCAACGCTCGGAAATTCTTCCTTAGAACCTTGTTTCACTTTCACGTATTCTTCCTTTAGAAGACTGATAAATTCATTGTACATTGCTTTTTCTACATATACTCTCTCTACCGAAAGACAAGTCTGTCCAGAGTTCGCAAAACCACCCCAAAGCGCCCCTCTGACTGCTCTACGTAAATCGCAATCTTTAAAAACAACCATTGGATCTTTTCCACCTAATGCTAATAAAACTGGTTTCAACATTTTACCACAATCTTCCGCGACGATTCTACCTGTTGTTGTAGAACCCGTGAAACAAATCATGTTCGTATTAGGTGAATTCACCAAAGCTGCGCCCGTATATGCTTTTCCAGTAACAACTTGTAAAATACCGTTCGTAATTCCAGCTCTCTGAAAAAACTCTAATACTTTTAGGGTAGTATAGGGAGTAACCTCAGAGGGTTTAACAACGACAGTATTTCCTGCCATAAGAGCGTTCATGATCGGTGTAACACTCAGTATAAGTGGATAGTTCCAAGGAGAAATTACTCCTACAACTCCATGCGGATGATAATTTACATAGCAGGATTTATGAAGCCAAAGCCCACTGGATCTTTTTTCAGAGGAAAATGCTTTAATTCCTTTCTTAGCGATGTAATCAATTGACTCCAATGTAGTAAAAATTTCAACTAGTGCATCCATCTTGGTTTTACCAGTTTCATTGCAAATGCAAGAAATCATTTCTTCATTATTATTAGCCAAAAATTTTCGAAATAAAATTAATTCCCTTGCTCGTTGCCTTAAAGATTTGGCGCTCCAAATAATTTGAGCTTGCTTAGCTAGAAGAATTTTTTCTTCAACCATCTCAGTTGTATACAAAGGTAACTCGCCAATTTTTGTAAGTGTTGCTGGATTTAAAATTTCAAAACTAGAATTCTTAGACTTTTTGGGTAAAGCGGAATTATTTTTTTTATTCTTCTGATTCTCTTTATTTTTTTTCAATTTCGGAGTCATTACTTAGCATTCCTGTAACTATTACTTTATCTCTAAGGCTTAAATTTTTGTTCCATCCAAAAGATTCAGGTTTTGCCTCTGAAATATATTCATCAACTGAGGTTACTTTCAATTTAACGCTCTCTTCGCCAGGACGGAGAACTTCTAAAGTATGATTTTTTGTAATACCATCTCTAGCTCCTATATTGATAATAACTCTTTCTTGGTTAATCTTAATTATGCGCGCATCCAATGGTATTGCTTTAGAAATTCTACTGGCTATACGCATTGATATCTCAGCTAATGAATTTCGATTTGAGGCTGTTGTATTAATCGTATCCATTATTTTACCGCTAACACGATCATATAATTTATATTTTACAGTTACAGTATTTTTATCTTCGGAAAAAGTTCCATAAGCAATATAACGGATAATATTATCCCGCTTGCGATCTTGGTTCAGATAATCCAGAGTTTCTGGTGTATAATATACTGATTCGGTATACGCCTCTACTCCTTTTTTTTCTTTAATACGATTCCGAATCAAAGCCTCTTCCGACCCAGAAATTAATTTTAAACTTGGTTGGAGGTTAATGGCAAATTTTACTGCACTTCCGATTTGTAGGCTTGCATCAGGATAAGTAAACAAACCTTTTTCAGGTTCTGGATCAAATACAAAAATTTCAGATTCAGTTCTAATTGAGGAATTTATTTTACCTGATTGATCCGTAAATCCTTCACGGAAAACAAGTGTTTGTTTGAATTTATGAAATACATTCTCCAGTCTATTGTGGATTTTCATATCGTCCACATTATCATCTCTCATTTTGATTAGAAAAAGTAATAGGCGATACAAATCTCCCTTCGCATAATAGTGTTCCAACAATTCTTGTTTCAATTCTGAATTATTTGGAATTAATTTTTCTGCTCTTTTCAGATGAAAGAGAGCTTCATTGTATAAAAATTCTTTTTTAGTGTATCGATATCTTTCTAGTCTATACTTTCCTAAATTCACTCTCAGCGGATGATGCTCGTTTAACTTTGTGATGGAATAATTTTCTGCCGAAAACCGACCCAACTCATTGAGCTCTTGCAAATCTAGTAACTTGAAGTAATAGTCAGCAGACTCCTCTCCTTGGTTCACTTTATAATTAATATAACCTGCAATGTATTGTAAGTATGGGTCATTTGGAAAATCTTTTAATAAATCCTGAGCATACTTTCTTGCCTCTAAGTATTTTTCTGGTTTTTCGGGAGAATCATATTTTCCTAACCAAAGAAGATTTTTAATTAAAAGACGTTTGCTTTCAAAATTATCCCCATCTAACGCCAAAGCAGTATGAAGTAAAGTATAGGTTTCTTCCATTAGGCGTTGTGCATCGGAAGATTCTTTTAACATTTCAAAATTCAAAATTGCTTTTTGATTAAATGCATTTGGACTTTCTGGATGTTTAGAAATTAGGTTCTCTACAATTACATTCGCTTTTTTAAAATTTTTATTTGCTATGTAAACTTTCGCCATGAGCAATTTAAATTCATAATTCTGAACTACTCTTTTTTGAGCTTCTTCTAACTTGATAAGGGCTAATTTATATTTACCCCCTTTTAACAAAACAGATATTCGAGCCAGTAACAACTCCTGATTGTAAGGCTCCTCTTTTAAGGATGTTTCTAAAAGTTCCTGTGCCTCTTTAAACTTTCCCAAATCTGCCTGAATGTCAGCAAGCCCGGCTATTGCTTCTCTATTTTTTGAATCTAATTCCAATGTTCGTTTAAATCCAACCTCGGCATCTAATTTTGAACCCAGGGAAAGGGAACTCTTCGCAAAACCAAGATTAGCCTTAATAGAACCTGGGTTCTTAGTAAGAGCTAATTTATAATTCACTAACGCCTCTCGGTAATTTTTTTCCTTTAATAATTTGTCACCGAGTAATATGTATTCGCCCGCTTCTTTTTCGCGAGAGATAATAGAAATCAACGGAAATACAGAGAGTAATAAAATAGAAATAAATTTTAAATTCATTATTGTTTCTCCGGCACAAAGAAACCTGACTGCGCCCGACCTACCACATCTCTGTAAAAAGCAGACACTTCTACGTCAATGTATCTACCTGATAAATCAGGATTCAATTTACTTTTGTAAGAGACTATATAACGTTTATCTTGTTTGGATTTAATAAAATTATACAATTCCATTTCCTGTGGGCTTCCGGGTATTTTCATAAACATCCCACCTGTTCGATTCGCAATATCCTTGTAAACCGCAACCATCTCTCCCTCATCCGACAATGACATTATTATTACAGGAATTCCGTGAGCATTCGCATACTGAATATTTCTGAGCACAGTATACTGATTAAACGCATTTGGTAAAACATCACCAGACACAAGCAATACAACTGCTCTAGGACCAGACTCTGGAACTAAATCACCAATACCCTGATATAATGACTTGCCGAAATTAATACTCGCTTCCGTTGGCTCTGATTTACGGATTTTTGCATAAATGTCGAAAGGCGAATATCCAAAAGAATAAATTTTCTCCGCATCTTTTCCTGCACGAATTACTTCTACTTTGTCTTTTATGGTAATAGAATTAAAAAAACCTCCGAGGACTCCATCTATATTCTTTGAAAATTCAGCCATTTTTTTGCTATTTTCATAAATTAAAGCTACACTCAAATTTTCATTGAATTGTTTCATCTTAGCAAGCCCAACCAAGGGATACACATTTTCATTTTCCGTAATTCGAAAGCCACTACGGCTAATACCCGTTAGATCCTGCTTACTACGATTACGTACTCGAACAAAAAGAGAAATATCCGGAAAACGACCAAGCTCCACTCTTTCGATATAAACATTCAAATTTGAAGTCAGAGTATTTTTAGGCGCAAATATATCTACTCTATGCCTATCATAATCAATAGAATAAAGTGATCCTGTTGCATCGTAAGCACTAGAAAATGAACGAAGTAACTTTACATACTTTCCTGTTTCATCTCTAAAGCTGGCAATTTTAGTCCATTTTTCACTATCTAAATTGTAAATCATTAAACCATTTTGTTCATCAGCAACATACATTCTTTTTTTGTAAAACTTAACAGAGCGAGGGACTGTCATGTTCGGATGTATGTATTCTCTAATAAAATTTCCTTCATCATCAAAAACTGCGATTCTTTTGTTTCCCTTATCTGCCACATACACTTGGTTATCCTCAATTGTAAGCCCGGAGGGCATTTTTAATTTGCCGCGTCCTTCCTTACCAAACTCGGCAATAAACTTTCCATCTAAGCCTAATTTCTGAACGCGGTTATTCCCAGAATCTGCAACATATAAAATATCTTTTTGAGAGACTGCAATTCCTGTAGGACCATAAAATAAACCAGGCTCAGCTCCTTTACCAGCAAACCTTTCTTGAAAATATCCTTTATCATTTAATACATAAATTCTATCCGAAGCAAAATCACTCACATAAATAGTGCCCTTGTGATAGGTAAAAAATAAAGGTCCTTCAAATGTGCGTCCAAAACTTCCCTTGTAATTTCCGACAGGAAAACCGTTAGTATCCATTTTAATAATATTCGCGGTATCAAAAGCTAACACAAATAAATTCCCTTCTTCATCAAAGAGTATATCCGTTGGATTTCGGAAACGATAGCCGCGATTCTCATCTCCAGAAAGATGTTTGTAGAAAGTTAAATCATCATTTTTCCCAACACCAGCAATATGAAGTCGTAAGATTTCTGCTCTATTTTTCCAAACTTGATTCATCTTACCGGATGCTTCAATAATCTCTAGTTCACTTAAGCTTTCTTGCCATTCACCACTTAAATAATTCGCATCAGATAAATACTTTCGAGCTAATTTAAAATCACCCATAATCGCTAGGGCTGCAATGAAACTTTCTCGAGCAGCATTGTACTGGTAATTATGTAAGTACGCTAAACCCTGTTTAAAATAATTGCGGGCTTGCTCTTTTCCTAATCGAAATTCGGGTAGTTCCTCCGTTGAGGCTAATGGATGTATGACAACAAGTATAGTAATAATAGAAAACCATCGCAGAATTTTTTTCACGCTAGATGATCTTTGGCGTACACTGAGTCTTCCGAAGGTATTGATACCAATGGAAGTTAGGTTACTAAATATATAATCGAATAATACTGAAAGCCTTGCATCGGTCGCTATCTTTAAGAATTTTATCTTAACTTGAATAGATAGTGCGATTACAAGTCTGCGTACGATAATTCCTGCTTTATGACATAATTTTAACATGAAACCTTGAAATCCCCTATTGGGTTAAGATTAGGCGAAAAAAATTTACGTCGCCTTTATTTATTATCGAGTAAAGTCTTTAAATCGTTAGTTAAGTTTGCGAGCGTATTAGTATAACGGATAGACTTTTCCGTGCCCTCGGACGCAACTTTCGCTAATTTATAAACATTTAGTATATTGTCCATGACACTGTTAGAAGACTTCACTACACTTGATGAATTCTTTGCAATCTCGGTTAAGGAGTTTGTTTGTTCCTCTAAAGACTGGTCAATATTGCTTTGGTTATTTTTTATAGAAAGTAATTGGCTAGAAATTTCATTCATAGACTCAACTGCTTTCTTAGAATCCTGATAAAAATTCTCAATTTTATAACGAATATCGTCCGCAATTTTATTGGTTTCTTTTGCTAACTCTTTAATTTCGTTCGCAACCACAGCAAAACCGCGTCCCGCTTCGCCTGCCCTAGCCGCCTCAATACTTGCATTTAGTGCAAAAAGATTAATTTGTTGCGCAAGACCTGCTACTACTTTATCAATTTTATCCAAATCTTTACTACTTTCCAAGAGATTGGAAAAAACAGTATTAGTAGAATCTGCAGACTTTAAGGCTGATAAAGAGGACTTGGTTGAATTGGCAGAGCTTGCGGAGATTTTCTTAATTCCTGTTTTTAATTTTTCTAAGGAACTACCCATCGCTACTACATTATGGCTGAGTTGCTTAGATGCACTTGAAGCTTGATTCGTTTGTTTTTCTAATTTACTCGAATTTTTATTTAAGTCTTCAGCCATTTCAGAAAATTCGTGAATGGTGTCTCCTAGTGTATAAACTATATTCGAAAGTTCAGAACCACCTGCCTGGGGTGTGCCCTCTTTCACAGGAGGTCTAATCGATTTTATGGTTGCAAACGGGTTATTTCCAATCGTTTTTCTGTCATTCATAGCAAGTTCCTATTTTTTATTTTCCTGAGCAATTACTTCAGCAGCAAAAGACCGGTAATCATTTGCACCAATACTTTTACTATCATATTGAAATATCGTCTGAGTAAAGCTAGGAGATTCAGCTAATTTTATATCTTCACGAATAAACGTGTTATATACTAACACCCCAAATTTCTCAATCAAAATATCTACAATTTCGGAATTATGCTTAATATTTTGATCCACACGACAAGGTAAAATTCCTGTAATTGTTAAATTAGGATTTAATTTTGCTTGAACAGATTCTAATGTCTCGAGTAAAGATAAAACTCCATACAATGCTAAGGCATGAACAACAACAGGAATAATAATTTCATCGGCTGCTCCCATCGCGTTGAGGGTAGTCAGGTTTAGCCCCGGCGAACAATCAAAGATTACATAGTCCCATCTTTTGGTATCTATACTTGCGAATTTATTTCTTAGGATAGATGCTTTGTTTGGATGTTCCTTCATTGCCTTGGAATATTTATTTCGAAGCGGAATAAAGGGAATCATTTCTAAATTTTTTACTTTTGTCTTCTGAGCAAGCTCTGGAATGAGTTCAGCACCCGCATTCAGATCAAAAAGATCCCTGTCCTGAATCGAATTATTTAATCCAAGCCAAATAGAGGCAGAGGCTTGGGGATCCAAATCAATTAGGAGCACTCGTTTTCCTTTTTCTGCTAGAGCAGCAGACAAATTTACTGCGGTTGTTGTTTTACCACTTCCGCCTTTTTGATTGTTTATGACGATTTTTCTCATAGTTCATCTACCAAAATTTAAGAGATCCTATCTGACCTAAATTCTACCACCTTTTCAGAGTCCAAAATAAAAAGAAGTGTTTCGTCGATACGATAAGCCTGAGATAGGAAGTATCTGTCCACCCCTTGAATTAGTTTAGGAACTTCTATCCTAATATTCCGAGTAATTTCTTCAATATCTTTTAATTCATCCACCAGAAAACTTACAAGTCCATACCTTGTTCGAACAATTACATGAGCAGAGTTCTCGTTTAACTCAATTTCTGGTAAATCAAAGACCTTACGAACACTTATGACAGTAATAATTTGTCCCCTATATTGAATCAAGCCTTTCACAAAACGACTTGCCAGAGGTACACGGATAATTGGTATGTCTTTCACAAGTGCAAATACTTTACTTATGTCTAATCCAAAAAAATTACCATTTATGAGGAATGTGCAAAACTTTTTCATTGTTTATTCCATCTCCTCAACTTCTACATTTGTCAAATCTAGGTTTTTTAAATGAACCCGCATAATCTCTCCTACATCTAGTATGAGAGCAGGAGATTCATCTTTCAAAATAGTAAGACCCGAAAAAAGATATACGTTCTTAATTTCAAAGTTTAGCGGACGAACAACTACATCATTCATATCCTCTACTAAATCTGCGACAAGCCCGTATTTGAAATTATTTAATTCTAAAATAAGAATGGATATTTTTTTCCCTGCATCTTTTTGTCTATCGGCAACTTCTTTGTTATCCTCATATTTCAAAATTTGCGAAAGGAAAATAATTGGTATCAAATCACCGCGGTGCTTATAAGTAGGGAATCCATTAATTACTTCCAGTGTATTTATAAAAATATCACTTTCTAAGTGCATAATCTCATACAGGTTTGCACGAGTCACAATATAACGTTCTGTTCCGACGGAAACAACAATAGACGGAACAATTTCATCAATGAGAGGAAGTGTAATATGAAACTCAACTCCCTTGCCTGGTGTATTTTTATGGATATAAAACTTTCCAGCAATCTGTTCAATATTCGATCTTACTATATCTAAGCCAGCAGACGACTTTGCACTTGAAAATCCTTCCTGAAAAATATAATCGATTGCTTCCTGATCTGTTAACCGCTCTGCTTCTTCAGTCAAAAGTAAATTTTTTTCAATGAGTTTCCGTTTAACACGTGTTGGCTCAATACCAGCACCATCGTCTTTGATTTTTATGTAAAATAACTCACCATGATGAAATGCCTTCAGATGTATCTCGCCCATAGCTGATTTTCCTAGCTCTGTTCGGATCTCAGGCATTTCAATTCCGTGCTCTACAGAATTTTTTATAATATGAATCAAGCAGTTGCGCAAAATATCAAGCATCCGCGTATCGAGTTCTTTCTCACCACCTTCGATAACAAAAGAAACTTGTTTGTCTTGCATTTGCGCAATGTCCGAAACAACTTTATCAAAATTATGCAGAAGTGTTCCAAGAGTCTTTGTTTTTGCCTTGTGGACTTTTGTGTATAAGTCACGAGTTAGTAATTCTAATTTACGGGAATGAGTATCTAAAGGAGAAAATTTATCCTTGGAAGCAATTTCTTTGATCTGGATCTGCGTTTGGAGTAAAGAAATAATCGTATTCATCAAATCATCCATGACTTCATCTTCTGTAAAAATAGGAGTCATTGCGATAGGAATATCAGTAGAGGAGATACGTTTCGTTCCATCCTCTTCGTCATCACTAGTAGCGACGATAAATTCTTCACCAGATTCCTGCTTGGTTATGATTTCTTCAATATCACTTACCATACTAGAGTTAATTAACTGAGGTTCTTTCCCAGTTTCATCAATGGCAAATACAATATCCCGTATACTGAAATTTAATTTTAGAATAATGGTGATAATTTCGTTACTGAGGTCATATTCAGAAGAGCGCAAATGATCTATTAATCGCTCCCCTATATGGGTCATGGAGCCTAGCTTGTTAAAGCCAAAAAGTTTCGCTGAATCCAAAAATGTCTTAAAATTGGCATGGATTGTATCTAGGTATTCTCTCTGGTCAGGATTTTTTCCGAGTTGGATTAATTGTTTATCCAGAGAATTAAGAGTTTCATAACTCTCATCTAGAAATAGTTTTAACTTATCTTTTTCCAAACTTTTTTAGAAATCTCCCTTTATCTATTTCGGCATACAAATACCGAATATTCTTATATTATCAATCTATTATTTAAAGAAAGTAGAAAAAAGTCTCGAAAAACTGAATATCGGAATTTATTTCTGGCAGTAGCTATACATTTTGGTAAAAAGAGAATACAAACAAAGTGAAAAATTCTATAAACAACAGGTGCTCCCCAAAAAAGCTATGGACGAAAAACGCTAAAATAGTCCAATGCATATAAATCAATGAAGAACTTAATTTTCATCTCAGTACTTATATTAAGTGTCTTTTTATCTATGGCAGTCGTTCCCAAAAAAAACTTATCAGCGAATGTAAGCAAAGTAATCGCTCAATTGAAAGATAAAAATTACACAGTTGAGGCTGGTAGGCGATTTCATATTGGTTTAAAAAAAAATCAATCTGTTAAATACATAGTAACCGCTCCTGTATATCTGTCTAAAACAGCAATTGGAATCGCCTCAGATGAAAATGTAAAAAAACTACGAATAGTCATATTTAGGCAACTAAACATAGACTCAGATGAAGTATCTATTTTTGGGGAAGATATTGACTCTCCAGTCTATATAAAAGAAATTTCTGAAAAATCCTATCATTATGTTGTGGAACTCACCTTATTAGACTCTACATCAGAAGACAGCTACTCATCAGTAAACGTAATAGTGGCTTATGCCCCAATGCCCTTGAAAACCGCTCAGGATATAAAAGACTTCTATTACGATCATACAGGGGAAGTGGAATTCTACAGTGACCCACTCCGAGCAAGAAAAGCTGGAAATAAAAAATCTGACACCGCAAAAGTTCCCTGCATAAATGCAGAATATGGAAAAACTTGTATACGATAGACACTCTTTATGTTTAAGAAAATTATGACAGATCAAACAAACTATCCAAAATACTATATTATAACATTCATTACAATACTTATGCTTTCTGTAATTGTTTTCGTTGCCTACAGTAAAAGTAAACAAGTATTACCCATCGAAGAAGAGATTGTACAATTTAATTTTAGTATTGATGGGAAACAATATATTATTCCATCCGCTTTTCATTCATTTGAATTTTTGAATGACATGGGTTTTCCTTGGAAAAAATTAACCGTTTCCGAGAATAATAGTGATTATCCAAACGAATCACAATTAGCATTGAACCTTGGAATGCGTGCCGCCGATGGGATTGTATCTCTGTATGCTGATGAAAAAGAAGACGCTAGGTTTACTCGTTCTACTGTTCTAGAACTAACGAACAAACTAGGCATTACCCCCGATATAAAAAATACAGTGTCCGCACTGGATCAGGCAGTAATTCTTCATGCCGAACAAAAAGCGTTAGGCGACCGACTTATGGATTTAGAATTTCAAATTGAAAAGAATCTTCATAAACAAAAAAAAGATAATCTTGCTGTTTTGGTAGAACTCGGTGGTTGGTTGGAAGGTTTGTACATAGTCAGTAAAGGAATTTCACAAAACTATAATCCTGCTTATGCAGAAATTCTAAGACAACCTCATATCGCGGAAATATATATTGAAGTTCTTACGTCTCTCTCCAAAAGGACTTCGGATGAAAAGGAAAAAGTATTACTTGAATCTATCTTAAAACATATAATTGAAATTTCTAAAATAGCGAATCATACACATAAAGAATCTTTTCCACTCTCAAAAGTAAAAGAACTTTATCAAATTTCGTCTAACGTCAAAAAATTGATCGAATCGAAATAGTAGTTTTTTGAACTAATACGCTCCACAAATTCAGTAGATCAAGTTTTAGAAAATAGACAAATGCCCAGCAGCGAGATTTACTAACTAGGAATTCAGCATAACCTTACCCACAAGTAAATTAAAAGATTACCACCGATAAAGACGATGAACACCGATTAGAGGTATACACAAGTCAATTTGAATTTCGGATGTCATGGTGAGCCTGTCGAATCCATACTCAATAGTTGTAGTATCCTTCGACCCGCTCAGGATGACAGTTTCCGAAAACCAATTTAGCTTACGTCTGGTACAATGCTCTTTGCATATTAAAAATCAGATTATTAACTCACCTTACGCGCAAGCGCGCTTAGGTGAGAGATAGGGAGCCTGTCGGCGACCTGGGCTGCCGCCCAAACCTGCTTATTCATTAATTCATTAGCATTCTCTAATATTCTCAAAATCATCTTTGGCTCCGTAAATTATCAATTTTGCGTAATGTCAGTTATTAAATGAGATATTTAGGCTA
The DNA here is from genome assembly GCA_017996175.1 of Leptospiraceae bacterium. Lineage (GTDB taxonomy): Bacteria > Spirochaetota > Leptospiria > Leptospirales > Leptospiraceae > UBA2033. The sequence continues at coordinate 10,224 of JAGOHK010000031.1, read as the reverse complement.
TTTTACAAAAGATTCTGATGGAATTGCATAACATCCATCTTAAATCTTGAATAACACTCTATAAATTAATATCGGTGTCCATCGGTGTAATCGGTGGTAAATCCCTTATTTTACTTGTGGGTAACAATTCGTAATCTCGACTATCGTTATATAACTTTCCGGAAAAATTTTTCTAGGGAGTCGATTAGTTTGTCTGGGTGTATGAGCATATTATAGCTAGCTTCGCGCATCATTTCAGGGATAGATGGTTTTTCTTCTTTTCCGATGGCGAGAGTATGTAAATGAATACCGTTTTGTTTTAATTCTTTAATTGCCTTGTGTACATCTTCTGTTCCGTATTTTCCTTCGTATCTATCATAGTCGTTGGGTCTAGCGTCCGTGAAGAGGATAATCCATTTTTGCCTCGCGGGGACTTCTTCTAATAGATGATTTGTATGTCTTAGGGCAGGACCAATTCTTGTATAACCAATTGGTTCAATTGCCCCTAGTTTATTTTTTACTTGGTTCCAGTTTTCTTTTGGTTGTTTGATATTTAGGTATTTACAATGATTTCTAGTTCTAGAATAAAAAGCGCTCAGAGCGAACGGAATAGAAATATCGTCTAGGGCATCACAGAATAAAAGTAATGCCTCCTTTTCTAAGTCTAATATGCGTTTGCCGGAAATCCAAGAATCAGTAGAAAGACTTATATCCATCAGGAAATAAATGAATATATCAGAATATTCTCGCTTTTTTCGAGTGTAGATATATTCGCTTGGAGTAATTTTGGCAACTATATCGGAGTATCTTTCGACTACCGCATCTAAGTCTATGTCTTCACCAGAACTTTTTTTTCTTTGTATAGTTTTTAAATTTAATAGACTGTGTAATTTTCGTTTGAGATGACTGGATGTTTTTTTATTTTTAGAAAGTAATTTTTCTATGTATTCGGATTTATATTCTAGATAATTTTCTTCGTGAATGGTGCAATGATTTGAAAGATATTTTTTTTGTTTAAAATTCCATTCCGGGTAACAAGCTGTAACCACTCTTTCTTTATCATCCCCAATTTCCCCACCAAATCCAAGACCGGATTCAGTTGTCACAGTTGAATGAGCTGGGTTTTCGGTTCGTATTAAATGTTTTAGTTTTAATTCACTGACTGCTTCTTCTTGTTCTTCCATTTCATCAGAACCATCTAGATCTCGCCACTGTCCGTCAAATTCTTCTACTGTTTCAATCTTCTCAAAATTATGTCCGAGAGTATAGTCCTCGATTTGTTTTTTATCTTCTTCAATTACTTCTGCCTCGGATAAACTTTTACTGATTTTTGCTTCTTTTCTTTCTTCCTTTTTTAAATTTCCTACACCTTCTTTAGAGGTTAACTTAGATTTATCCGCTTCCTTGATTTGGATAGAAGAATTGTGGAATAATTGGATTATTCTCTGAAATTGAGATTTATCTTTTTGTTTTAGCTCTACTAAAGATTTCTTCCAGTCTCGAAATGGTTCTTTTAGTTTTGGGTAATTTTGTAGTATCCTCTTGATAGAATTGAAAATAAAAATACTTTGTGCAGAATTAAAATTCTTTCTTTTCTCTGCTAAATACAGAAGTAGAAAATGGATATGCAAATCACTATCTTTTTCATCTAAAAGTAAATTTATATTTTCCGGCAAATATAGAATATCCCCTACCCAGCGAATATTTTCTTCCGTGTATTGGATTTGAAAAGAAGCACCGGAGAGTAAATACAAAAACCGTTGTAGGTATTTTTCTCTCGATTTAAAATTATATAAGAAATAGGGACTTTTAGGCGTAAGGAATTTTTTCCAACGTCGGTATCTTTTATGCAAATGATAAAATACGAATTGATCCCACTCCACTGTATTGACCTAAAAATATAAATTAAAACTTTCTTGCAATGCATCTACCGTATCAGGGTCGTCGGTGATTGGAAGAATCATGGCAGTTCTTGCAGAAAGTCTTGGCGGCAAACCTTTTCCAATAAGAGTTGCTGTGGCTACGAGCAAACGGGTGGAAATTGTTTCTTCTAGTCCAAGCTCTGGACGAGAACGAACTAAGTTTGCAAACTTTACTAATTGTTTTACTTGAGAAGCGTCTAATCCTGTTTCGCCGCAAACAATTTTTTCTTCTAGTTCCGCTTTCGGATAAGGGAACTCCATACAGAGAAATCTTTGTCTGGTGGAAGGTTTTAGCTCTTTAAAACTTTTTTGGTATCCAGGGTTAAATGAGGCGACTAATAAAAAGTTCGGATTAGCAGGAATATCCTCATTCTTTCGATCAATAAATAAAACTCTTCTATGATCTGTCAAAGAGTGAATCGCGACCATCGTATCCGGTCTTGACTCGGCAATTTCATCTAAATACAAAATCGCCCCTTCTTTTACAGCCGTAGTCAAAGGTCCGTCTTGCCAAATCGTGTCTGCACCTTTCACTAAGTATCTTCCCACTAAATCGGTAGCGGATGTTTCCTCGTTGCAAAGAACAGTGATTAGCCTACGATTCATTTTATGAGCGATGTATTCTAAGAATCTAGATTTACCCGATCCAGTTGGACCTTTCAGTAACACAGGCAACCGTTCTTCGGCTGCCTTTAAAAAAATTTCTTCCTCTTTACCGATGATTTGGTAAAAAGGAATTTTTGTGGTTAACATGATTATTCTGCTCCTTCGGAAAGAACTGCTTCGTCTTTTGGAAGTCCATGTTTTAAAAATCCATAGATAAATAGACTAATTCCAAACGTAAATACGGTTGCCGCAAGTAACATTCCTATGAAGTGAACTTCTACTTCTTTCTGAACAGCTAGAAAGTCCATTCCAAGTTTGCGTTCTAGGTAAACCTGTGTTATCCCCGCAACCGCAAGTGCTCCAGTCATTCCGATCATTCCAATATTCGCAGTCCAAAATGCAATATGCCCACTCATCTCGTTATAGAATTTTCTTCCAGTTAGATTTGGCATTGCATAAGTGATAACGGCTAATACCAACATGGCGTAAGCTCCCCAGAATGCAAGATGACCGTGCATGGCAGTAATCAGTGTTCCATGTGTCCATTTATTTACAGCAGGCCAAGTATGGGCAAATCCTAAGAAGCCTGCACCGACAAAAGACATTACAGCACTACCCAATGTCCAATAGAGTGCAATTTTATTCGGATGGTCTTTTCCTTTTTTATTGTACATCCTAAGTGCCCAAGCTGCCATTCCTAAAAAGGCTAAAGGCTCTAAGGCAGAAAAAATTCCACCGATCATAAGCCAGTATTTTGGTGTTCCAATCCAATAGTAGTGATGCCCCGTCCCCAAAATTCCAGAAAGGAACGTTAGTCCCACGACTACATACAACCATTTCTCAATCACTTCCCTATCTACACCAGTGAGCTTAATGAGTAAGAAAGATAAAATCCCGCCCATGATTAATTCCCAAACGCCCTCTACCCAAAGATGAACCACCCACCAACGAAAATAAGAATCCATTGTGTGATTATCAAAATAAATCATCCCCGGCAAATACAGTAATGCCGCTGCAACTAGCCCAAAGAATAAAACTAATTGAGTCGTGCTATGTTTTTTTCCATTCCAGATTGTCATTCCAATATTGAAAAGAAAGGTTAATACGTTCACTACAACTAGGAAATCAAGTGGTCTTGGAATTTCTAAAAACTTTCTTCCTTCCCACCATTGAAAATGAAAACCTATAATAGCGATTACCCCCACTACTACCCAAGAGACTAACTGAATCCAAGCCAGTTTTACACTGTAAAGCTCTGAGTTAGATTCTTCTGGTATAATGTAGTAAGCCGCTCCCATAAATCCAGTGAGTAACCAGACTACAAGTAAGTTTGTATGCGTCGCTCTTGCTACGTTAAATGGAATGTAAAAATCGTGTAACACATCATACCCGATTCGGGCAAAACCCATGATAAAACCATATACAATCTGCAATGTCAAAAGCAACATACATACAGCAAAAAAGTAAAAGGCTATTTTTTGTGATTTAAACCTCATTTGTTTCTCCTCATTTTAAACTCGAAAGAAATTGTACAATTTCTGAAAGTTCGGATTCAACTAGCGGCAACTTAGGCATAGCCGTTCCTGGTTTTACAGCCTGTGGATCTTTCAACCATTTCGTTAAATAACCAATATCATACTTTGTTCCTACTTTATCTAACGCTGGTCCTACATTCCCGCCTTTCCCACCAATAGCATGGCAAGCGAGGCAAATCTGTGTTACCTTTTGTGGCATTGGTTGGGTTGGATTTGTAGTAGATGTAGTAGTTGCAACAGAAGATGACTTAATTTCAATGTTTGGTTTTGGAGGCCAACCATTAGAATCAATTTCACCAACCCATTTTAAAAATGCGATGATGTCCTTTTTCTCTTCTTCGTTGAAATTATATTTCACCATTTTCCGCTCTCCAGGAAACATTGCCTGTGGATCGTTGATGAATATTTTAATCCATTCTTCGCCACGACGCTCTACAACTTTCGTCAGATCTGGCGCATAATAGGCTCCTTCCCCTAGGAGTGTATGGCAGCCCATACAATTATTTTTTTCCCAAATTTCCTTTCCCCGTTTTACAGAGTCAGTTAAATTATGAGAGTTTGTCCGTTTGTCATTTTGTAGGATGGTGTCTATTGTAAGCCCAATAAAAATAGCGGCAAACAAAAGTGTTCCTCCTAGAAAAAAAGCTCTCGCTTGTGATTTAGAAAGCATGAATATACCTCATATCTTCGTTTCTAAAAGAATTTAGCAGAGAATCTCTTAATTGAAATTGATTTAGATCAAGAGTATTAGAAGATAATCTCTAAATAAGGAAAAAATGTATGATTAAATTTCAATTGGCGAAAAGCCAACGCCCCAACGCCGGAAACTATTCTAAAATAACTCAAAAACAAGGATTGAATCGATAATGATAAAGAAAATACTCATTCTTTTTTAAAGAACCTCGCTATCACTATTTTTGGCGTTTGGGAATACCCTATTTTTTACAAGAAGGGAAATTACTTTTGGCAAAGGGTATATAAAGTAAGTTAATGTATATTCCAATTACACCCATAAAAATCAATACTCCCGCAACCATAGCGAATATCTGTCCATAGACCCAAAACGTATTTACGCCTAACAACAAGTTAACCCAGTGAGCCGGAAAAATAGAAAATACAAGCATTAGTAAAGCAATCATCGTCACTACGACTCCTGTTAAAAATAACTTTTTGGAGTGCAATAGCAAACGATTCGTTTCAACAATTCCGGTTTGAAAAAAAAGAATGATTACTGTGCTAATTATTCCAAGTAATTTCAAATGCATATAGAAAATAGTGACGGGCTTTGAGCTGATAAAATTGGAAAGTAGGGGAACCGTAAATAGAATATCTAAAAAACCTTTTAATCCAACGAGTAGAAGGACAATAGAAAAAGAATTGAACTTATTTCCTCTTGCCAGTTGAATCGAGAGGATAATTTGCAATATTCCCCAGATAAGTGATACGGAAAAAATCAGTGGTTGTAAAATAGGAGGCAGAAGAAATATACTAGGACGAAATGCCAGAATAAAAAACATAGGAATTAGAAGAAAAAATAGAAATTTTCCTTTATGAGTTTGAATTTCTTCTTTGGAATTTTGATTTTTTACAAGAAAGGACAATACAACTAAACTCATTAAATAAAGCCAGCCTTCACTAAACATTTCTAAAAAAAAATGAATTGCTATTGTCTTTGTATTTTCTGTCCCTAGGTGAAAGCTCATAGTGATTGGAATAAAGAAGGTTGGTAGAGTGGAAAAAACTAATAGAACCACAGCAATTCGGATGAATTGAAATAGAATTGGTGTTTTAAATTCACTAATTTTTTTTTGCGATTTAAAAAAATAAAATGCAAAACCCAGCCAAACAAATGTCATCAGAGTTGCCAATATAATGGATACTCTAGAATATCCGCTCATGATAAAAGAAAGAATAGCTAATAGGGAAATAGTTTGAGTGGATAAAAATAAAAATTTCTCAACAGAAGAATTCCTTTTTTTCTCATCAATAGCGATCGAAAAAATGAAACCGAAAAATATAGGTCCCGCCCAGCCCCAAAATCCCGTATGGCTATGCGCATGACGCATAAAATCTATCGGTGTGGGTAACTGGATTTGAAATCCGAAAGAAAATCGCATGGCTGTCCCTAGGAATACAATGAGCAAAAGCCAAAAGATAGAAGCGACCAGCCAAGGACGAAATAAGTCTTTTCTAAATTCATTCAATTAAAATTACCCCCTTTCACCGAACTCATATTAAATAACAAACAATGACAGAACTACTGTGTAAAGAAATATTCTTCGTTGATCTATATCAAGGACTGCTTGTTTATTTTGTGTTAAGTTGTGATTATAATTTAGCAATAGGAGAAAACCGATGTTACTCGAAGAAAAAAAAGTAGGTGAATTTGTTACAGAAGACTACAGGAATGCACATTTATTTAGCAAACACGGAATTGATTTTTGTTGTGGTGGAAAAAAAACTTTAAGAGAAGCTTGTGATAATGCAAACATCGATACTCAGGTAATAATTTCAGAACTACAAAACATTGCGGCTAATGGTGAACGAGATGTTCTAATAGAAAGTTTGAGTCTCTCGGGTTTAATTGATTATATCGTATCAGTCCATCATACTTATACAAGAAGTAAAGGAGATTTACTTTTACTCTATAGTAGCAAAATGGTAAAAGCACATGGAGAAAGACATCCAGAAGTAATTCCGTTACACAAATTAATTCAAGCTCTAACAGATGAATTAGTTTTACATTTATTAAAAGAAGAAAGAGTATTATTTCCTGCAATCATATCTCTTGAAAATGGAACTCCTTTAAATTTCCCAAAAGAACAATTAGTTCACCCAATACTGGGAATGGAAGCGGAACACGAAGACGTTGGCAAAATGATTCAAGAATTAAAATCAATGACTAATAACTTTATACCGCCAGAATACGCCTGTACTACTTGGAAGATCTGTTATGCTACTCTAGCCGAATATGTAGCAGACTTACAAACCCATATTCATTTAGAAAATAATGTGCTATTTCCGCGAGTCACTAGAATGATATAGGATAATAGCCGTTAAATGCTAATCCTCAAAAAACATTCTAGCTGATTTTGTATCTATCATTGCATTTTTCACGAGTAGTTGCCCACTTTTTATTTTTTGGACAACTACTGGACGCTCTAAAAATTTCACAATCTCTCTTTCTCTATCTGCAAGTGCTCTCGAAATACTTGGATATAGATTTCTTTTCTCTACATTATTGGCAACTTTTCTAGCTGCACAATCGGAATGTTCTGTAAAAACAACTAACTTTACATTTTTTTCTACGAGTGCAAGTTCAATCATTTCCATTTCTTTCTCACGAATTACAGAACCTGCTGTGCGGATAATATAGTAGAAATCTCTCGAATCACCCAGAAGCTCTTCGGTGCTAATTCTAGAATCCATACAAAGAATGATTATGACAAGCGGATGATGCTCATAACCCGGTAAAATGTCCTTTACATAAGAAGAAAATTTATTAAACAATTGGATTTCTTTATAAACATCTTCGGGGCTAATCTCTGTTGTAACATGGGATAGATTGTAACTTTTCTGAAATGCTTGGAGCAAAATTCCAACACTAATCATAGAACCACCGACCAAAAATAAAATCATCTTAAAGTAAAATGTGAAAACTAAAATTACTACCAAAATTGGAATTGTAAATTTGTTCCGCAAAATTGTGATTAGCTTTTTCAACTTTGATTCCATAAATCAATATTTATCTACAATCGAACTAGAATCTGCACCAACGCCTTCGATTCTAGAAAGTATTTTGCCTTCTTTGGAAACAAGTGAGATAACAGTAGAGTGATTAAAATCATTGCCTGAAGTCTTTTGGTAAGAAATTCCAAGTAGTACTGATATGGTTCGCACGGAATCGTCTTTTCCATTCAGCAAATACCAATTATCCCCTAGTTCCATTTTTTTAGAATATGCTTTGAGAGATTCTGCTGTGTCTTTTTCAGGGTCAAAACTGACTAAGACTACCTTTGGTGGTTTACCGGTCTTTTGCGCTATTTTTTTCCCAATCAACTGCATGTCCGTTACAATCCGAGGACATACACTCTGACAAGACGCATAAAACATACTTACAATCATTGGCTCCCCTTTCTGGTCTTTCCAATGAAACATTTTGTTGTCCTGTGTTGTCCACATATCATCCAAATCAAACAATGACCCTTCCGTAGCAGTGCTTGCGGGTAACGCATGGTGTTTGTGGTCGTGATGACCGTCTTTACACGATATTAGAATCGTGAGTAAAATAAATACGATAGTTCTCATACTATCCTCCAAATTATTTTTACCACCGATGGACACCGATAAGATTGAAATATTAAATTTATCCGTGTCTATCGGTGGTATTCTTTAAATATTTTATAAATCCTTGGCACAGCGAAATCCTAAATATTTTCCAGTGTACCATCCTTTTAATCCGGCTCTGTAGCCAAATCGCATGTATGCCGCATAATTACTAAAATCATTTGCTTTGAGTGCACCGGCACCACAAAACAAAGAAGACTCTAAATCTGAATCAGCACGAGAATCACCAGTTACAGATGCAGAATTAAAATCATAGACCCACTCCCATATCAAACCATGTAGATCATAAATGCCTAACGCATTTTTATATCTTCCGACTTTCGGTAGATGATCTGGTTTTTTTTCACCATACCAGCGCATAATTTCTTTATCCACAGTCTTACTGTTTCCTCCAGTCGGTGGGATAAACCCAGCGTATTCCCACTCATAAGCATTCGGGAGTCTTTTTCCTTGTGACTCACAGTAGGCTTTCGCGGAAAACCAAGAGATGTAGGTAACAGGAGAATCTTGTAAAAATTCTTCTTTTTTAACTTTCCAATCCTCTAAATATCCATCGTCTGCAAATATTCGAGGAATGTTTTCCTTTTTCCACTTTGGATTTTTTTGAATGAATTCGGAATAATCCTTTTTAGTAACAGGGAATTTATCCAAGTAAAAAGATTTTACTGGAATTGGTTTTGTCGCAGACTCGGTATCTACTTTGATAAATGGTTTGTAAACACCGGCTGGAACTTTTATCATCTCAGAGCTTAGTAGAGGAAAGGCAAATAAAGATATGCCACAGAGATACAGATTCGACAAGCTCACTGCGAGCAATATCCAATTCTTTACAATGAATAAAGAAGTACGCATATGCTGGGCATTGAGCGGAGTCGAAATGTCACTTTTACCAATAATTGTTATTTCGACTCCGCTCAGTAACCGCCATAAGTTAACGGCGATAATCCTCAGTGGCAAATTAAATTCCTCTACTAAGATTTTCATTTTTTGTTCTTCTTCACTTCTTCTACAGATACTTCCAATCCTTTGTTTTCCCATTTGCTATAAACATAAGTAAGAACGTTTGCAATATCATCATCCGATAGCTCAAGATGTGGCATAACGTTGTTATACTTCTGACCATTCACAGTGATTTCTCCTGTTAGCCCCTTTAGCAAAATGCCGATTGCTCGTTCTTTGTTTGCATTGAGATAATCAGACTTAGCAAGAGGAGGAAATACATTTGGCACACCCTGTCCTTCTTTCATGTGACATGCGGAACAATTTGTATTAAACACTCTTTCTCCGATCTCAATCTTTTCAGCCTTGGTTTTTGCTTGGGGTGCATCTGCTGTTTCGGTTTTCATTCTTTGGATTGCACTACCTTCCGGCAAATACACAGTATCCTCTTGTTTGCCTGAATAGATGGCTTTATTTTCTTCGCCTTCTACTTTGAGCATACCAAGAGATCCTTTATTAAAAGTTCTAAAGATAGAATGATCTACTAAAATTAGAGTGGAAGGAACTTCTACTTTAAAATCTACAATCGCAGACCCTCCAGCAGGTACTAAAGTTGTTTGCACATTCTTCTGATTAGCCACAGTTCCACCTTCTGTGTAAACGTTGTCAAAAATTTCTCCAATCACGTGAAAAGAAGAAAGTAGATTAGGTCCACCATTTCCCACAAACAAACGCACAGTTTCCCCTACTTTGGCTTTGAGAGCTTTATTGTCAGTAAGAGAACCTACAGAACCGTTAAACACCACATAATCAGGAGTTTCCGTTAGAGCTTTTTCCATGTTAAATCCTTGAAGACCAGGAGCTCCGTGTTTTCCATTTGTGTAAAATTCACTTTG
>JAGOHK010000144.1 GCA_017996175.1 Leptospiraceae bacterium | reverse complement strand
ATCTGTCATGGCGAAGAGCGCTAGAAGTTAAAAAACTTATGATGAGATTAGGAGTTAAACCTTCTAGGATTGAATTATCTGCGGCAGGCGAAACAGGTACTACTCCAAGAGGTCAATTTTCTGAAACATCAAGAAGAGTGGATGTTTATTTACTTGGTGGAAATTTTTAATTTTTTTCGTCAATTATATAGAGTGATTGGATAATGCGTGTTAACTTGAATTAGATATATTGATGTTGAGTAAGACTTTATAGGAATGTAGATCATTTCGACTTGTTTGAAGATGTCTAACGTAAATCTCTTTTTGAGAAACGGTAAACATTAGTTAGAGTAAATAATAATTTGTGGATGGATTGTATGAATACTAAGAATATTTTGATAAAAAAGTTTCTATTTGCCTTTATTCTATTGATTAATTTGAATTGTGGTTGGGCAGGCTTTGGCAGCCAAGGAAAGGATAACGAGGATGATAAATTTCTTTTACTTGGAGCTGGTTTACTTAGTTCTTTTGCTGGATCAGCGACATCCGCTTCCACGGTTGCTATTGGTCCATTAACTGCTACCATAACCCCAGCAGATCAAGCAACTAACGTTTCTGTTTCTGCTGGAATTAGTGTTGCCTTTAATCGAGAAATTAATGCATCTACCATCCATTCAGCTACAGTTTATTTAATGCAAGGAGCTAGTATTGTTTCTGGTACTCTCACTGTAGCAGGAACCAATGCTGCTGTATTTATTCCATCATCGCCATTAAGTTATAATACAACTTACACCCTAACAGTAACTACAGGAGTAACGGACACTTTAGGACCACCGCAGAGTCTATCGGCTAATGTCACTTCTACTTTTACAACTCAGGCTGATACTGCCTTGCCGACCGTTTCACTAGTTTCACCTGGGAGCAGTGCTACTAATGTATCGACTAACGCAAATATATTTATTACTTTTAGTAAAGCAATGGCTGCGGCTACTTTAAATACTACCAATATTACACTTTTCGATGGAGCTACTCCTGTAACAGGAACAGTTGCAACGTTTGGTACAACTGGGGCATACTTCACTCCAACCTCGGTTCTAAGTAATTCTAAAACATATACTGTGAATATTTCTACCGGTGTAACAGATACGAGTGGGAATGCAATGGCTAGTTCTTACTCTACCTTTTTTACAACTACTGCGGCTACTATCGATTTAACTCCACCTACAGTAACCTCTACAAATCCAGCAAACGGAGCGACTAGCGTAGCCATTTCTCAAACTATACTTGTTACTTTTAGTAAGACGATTTCTAGTGCAACTATTAACTCAACGAATATAACCCTAATGCAAGGTGTAACTCCTATTACTGGAACTGTTTATTCAGTTGGATCCAATGGAGCAGTTTTTCAGCCCACGTCTGCACTTGCGTATAATACTGTGTATACCCTAACTCTTACTACTGGGATTACCGATACTGCAACAACACCGAATGCACTGGCAGCACCCGTAATAGTAACCTTTACAACGATTGTTGACGGTACGGCTTTGAGTGTAGCTTCTGTTAGCCCTTCAAATACTTCGACAAATGTTTCAGTGATTTCTGGAATACTTGTTACATTTAATAAAGCAGTAAATCCAGCTACACTCATTGCGGCTAATATTACCCTTACTGCAAGTAGCAGTTATTTATTAACAATTACGCCACTCGGAACTTCGGCAGTATTAATCCAATCTAATACACAATTGAATTATGCAAGTCTTCATGTGTTACAGCTTGCCGCTGGAATACAGGATACACTTGGTAATTCGTTAACCGGTACCCCATACACATCTCTTTTTACCACAGCAAGCTCTGACCCAGATTCTGGAACTGTTATAACGTTAGCCGGAACAGGATCAGCTGGAAATGTGGATGGAACTGGGACTGCGGCTTCTTTTAGCAGTCCCCAACATCTTACTATGAATACTACGGAGGATACAATTTTTGTTACGGACACAGGCAATCATCGGATACGTTCTATAGGAGCGGCTAACGGCGTTGTTGTAAATGTCGCAGGATTAACTTCTGGTTATATCGCCGCAACAGGAACGGCTGCAAGATTTAATTCTCCTAAAGGAATTTTTCGTAACTCTGCTAATACATTCTATATATCGGATAGCAGTAATAATGGAATACGAGTAATGACATCTGCCTATGCAGTTACAAACACATTTGGAACCAATGTAAATACGGCTGGTTATGTGATTACTAATGTTACAACTACAAATCGGTATAGAAATCCTGAAGGAATGGCAATAGACTTTCTGTCGGGAAATCAATATGTAGTAGATACAGGTAATCATTGCATAAGAAGATCTACAACTGCTGGAACAGGAATTGCCGTGGTAAATGGAGTTTGTTTTGCTGGCGCAAATCCTGTTGGTGGTTTTGGAGTGTCCGGGTTTCAAAATGGGTCTCTAACTGCTGCACGATTTAGTAGTCCTAAAGGTATTGCCATTGATTCCATCGGGACTATTTTTATTTCCGATTCAGGAAATCATAGTATTCGAATGATTACACCTGCTGGTGTTGTAACAACGATTGCAGGAAGTGGAGCATCTGGCTATGCAAACGGAGTTGGCTCAGCGGCTACTTTTAATAACCCAACCGATATTGCTGTCTATGGAAATAATATTTTGTATGTTGCAGACAGTGGAAATTGTGCTATTCGAAAATTAGTGTTAAACGAATTAAAAACTTCTGCTACAGTTACTACCTATGCAGGGGCTACACCTGATATTGCGGTAGGACTTAGGTGTAGCGCAATTGTAAATGGAACTCGCTTAACTTCTCGTTTTAATAATCCAACTGGATTATGGCTTGCTACCAATAACAAGTTGTATGTAACGGATACAGGTAATCATTCTATTAGGGCTATTACCTATTAGCCTTAATTATTTCGTTTTCATGTGAAATACACCATCCCAATTCGGTGGTGGTGTATTGTTTTTAAAAATTTCGCAACGCTCTATAAAAATTTTAGAAACTGTATCTTCTTTTTTTAATTCTAAAACATTTTTGAATTTGAGAGAAGCATTTTCCCAGTCTCTTTCCAGATAGAAGGAAAATCCTTGGTGAAATAATTCAATCCATATAAGAAGTTCGGTTGTTGCGTTCTCTTTTTTGCAGATCAGTTCGTAAATAGCGGTAGATTCGAGTTTGCCTTTCACCGCAACTTTATCAACTTTCCTTGCTATCATAAAGTCCTTGACTTCTTCGTGAACAGTTTCGCTAATTAGAATTTCTGTTCCATAAAACTTATTCAGTCCTTCCATTCTACTTGCAAGATTTACGCTATCGCCTAACGCAGTGTAATTCATCCTTTTTTTGGAACCAAAATTTCCGACAATTGCATCTCCCGTATGTATTCCTATTCTCTGCTTTAATACAGGCTTTCCCTCTTTGGTCCATTTTTTGTCTAAACGAAAAAGACTTTCATTTATCGAAAGTGCTGCCTCGCAAGCATGAAAGGAATGGTTAGGAAGTGGAGAGGGTGCGCCCCAAAATGCCATTATGGAGTCTCCAATATATTTGTCGATTGTGCCTTTATGGTCTAGTATTTTCTGACTGCATGTCTCGAAGTATTCATCTAAAAGTTCCACTAATTCTTCAGGAGAAAGTTGTTCTGAAATAGAAGTAAATCCAACTAAATCGGAGAAATATATAGCAATTTTCTTCCGCTCTCCTCCATGGACTGCTTCCTTTCCCATGGAAATTAATTCTCGCACTAGATCATCTGGAACATATTTTTGAAAAGACCTAAGACCTTGTTTCATTCCGTGAAAGGATACTGCCATATTATCCACTTCCTCTAAAAAAGAATGGATTTCCTGATCTGATTGCATTTCAAATCTTTTCACAAGATTCATTTCCTCTTCCAAAAGTGATAACGGCTCTGAAATTCTTCTTGCAAATAGAAAACCGGCTCCTACAGCAAATACCATTAAAAAGATTGAGGTAATCCATATTATCCGATTGTTCTGCTTAATCAAAAACATATAATCATCTTCAGGCACAACGATTCCGATCATCCAATCAAATTCCCGACTCTGGAGCGCATAATACATATTCATCATTACCGTACCATCCGAATTGGAAGAAAAAAATATTGGTTTCTGTTTTAACTCGTTCCAAGTTTTATTTTTATTTTTTTTTCTAAACTCCTCAATGGATTTTATTATCTCTTTATCTTCTATGTCTGGTTTTTTTTCGTCTAGACTATGATACTTCTCGTCCTTCAAAAATGGATGTGCAATAATTTCTGTTTTGTTATTGATAAAAAATGCTTTTCCTGTTTTTCCAATCTTTTGTTGACCGAGAAAATAGGAAAGAGTTTTCATCCCTACATCTAAACCAAAGACACCTTCCAGTTTTCCGTTGGCATAGATTGGGTTACTATGCGTTAGCCCTGGAACGTTGTCCGGCATAAATATATAAATATCTGTCCATACATGATCTTTTTTTTCTACCGCTTCTATATACCAAGGTCGCGTTCGAGGGTCATAATAGTCATTAGCCTCTTCCTTAAACCTAGGATATTCTTTATAGTATTCTTCATTTTCATGTTTCCAAGAGTTTATAAATTTTTCATTTTCTTTGTACATATAGTTTTGGCTTATAGAACCATCTTTCCTTCTTTCCATTAAGAGAAAACGTCCATCTTTTTCATTCCCATAATAAACAGAATCAACTTGGGGATTAGCATTTAGAATGCTTCTGAAATACCTGTCTAAAGATTCTCTTTTCTCTCCGCTCAGAGGGTCTTTCTTCATCATAAATTCAGAAATTTCTGAACTGATCGTCGCTACCTGCATGTGGGAAAGGGTTCTATCAATAATATGTGCACATATATTTTCCATCAGTTCTTCTGAGAGAAGATATGTTGTGCGCTGTATACCTACATAGGAGATAAAGCTGATTAGCCCACCCGAAAGCAGGATAATGATTGCAGCAAAACTTACTAGGCTAAATTTAATAGTAATCTTCATAACTAATAGATCATATATACGATTAATTGAGAATAGCCGCTAGCCCAAAAAAATAAATTTTTGCAATTAAGAATTGTTCATCATTGAAAGGGATAAATGAATACGCACTTCTGTTATAAATCGTGATAGATTTAAATACCCTTAATCTTTTATCTGTGTTCATCCGTGTGCAAACTCAATAACTCTAGCATTGTTTCTTGGGGCGCAGCATAATTTGGTAATCTTCAACTATTTTTTCAGCTCACCTTGAAAATACTTAATTGTTCTCTTCAAACCTTCAACCAAAGGAACTGTGAATTTATAACCTAACTTTTCTTGGGCGAGGCTAAGATCGGGTCTGCGACGTGCAGGATCATCTTGTGGGAGTGGGTTGTAGATGATTTTAGATTTAGATTTAGTGAGTTTAATCACAAGCTCTGCCAATTCCTTTACGGTAAATTCGTCAGAATTACCGAGATTAACCGGTCCTTGAAATGTATCTTGGTTCATCATCTTGACAATTCCATTTACTAAATCATCGACATAACAAAATGAGCGAGTCTGACTTCCATCACCGTAAATGGTTATGTCTTTACCGGATAACGCTTGTACGATGAAATTACTTACCACGCGACCATCATTTGCAAGCATACGGGGACCGTAAGTATTAAAGATGCGGATAACGCGGATATCCACATTGTGTTGTCTGTTATAATCAAAACAAAGTGTTTCGGAAATTCTTTTTCCTTCATCGTAACAACTTCGAATTCCGATGGTGTTTACATTTCCCCAATAGGTTTCCTTTTGCGGATGTTCGAGAGGATTACCATATACTTCGCTAGTTGAGGCTTGGAGGATACGCGCTCTTACCTTCTTTGCTAGCCCGAGCATATTCATTGTTCCCATAACGTTTGTTTTAATTGTGGAAATTGCATTGTACTGATAGTGAACAGGGGAGGCAGGGCATGCAAAATTATAAATCTGATCTACTTCAGCACGAAATTCCTTTACTATATCATGGCGAATCATTTCAAATTTTGGGTTTTTCAAAAGTTGTTCTACATTCTTTTTTCTTCCTGTGAAATAATTATCCACAGAAATTACTTCGTTTCCTTCTTTTAATAGTTTCTCACATAAATGTGATCCAATAAATCCTGCTCCGCCTGTGATTAATATGCGTTTACTCATGATAATTTTTTCCTTCTTTTTTTAATTGTGTTGCCCAGTCTTTGTCTAATGGTTTTCCGTTTAGATCAAGACCTCTAGATAAAAACCATTGTGCTACATCTGGCTCTACTTTTGCTTCTACAAACTGTCTTTTTAATTTACTCATATTTAAAAATCTATCTGGTTCTGTAAAAGTTTTTTTTACAAGTATTCCTAAAATAAAAAGACTTATGGATGACCAGATAATAGCAATGAATATCCCTAACTGTTTTAAATTGAGTCCAAGGAGTCTTTCCCTTTTTCCTAAAATCCAATTTGCTAAAATACCTGCATCCGTATGTTGAATCTGGTTTGTGAAATCTACTAAATCATACACACTATAAAGAGATACTCCTGTCCCTAAAAAAATTAATGTCAGAGAAGATATTTCCTTACTGACTAATGAGAGTATAATAAATATTATCCCAAATCGAATTCCAGTATTATAAGTAAAATCGTGATTAGCCGAATAGAAATGAGTAAATAGAATTAGAAAAATTCCCACAAACCCTAAAAAATACTTAGCATGTTTTTTATCAAATCCACGGTTGAGTAAAACTCCTCCTAAAATCGAAGACCCAATATATCCAGCAGAAACTATAAATAAAAAAGATGTTTGCATTTTCCCTGAAATTACTGTTTCTCCAGTTTCATTTCCGTGTATAAAGATTCTTTCTACTACCCCACCCGTTAGGAGAGCGGCTGACGCATGACAAATCTCGTGGAATAATACAATTAGCCCTTTCAAATGAAGCATGATTTTAAAGTTCCAAAATGCTATTAGGGTTAAGACGATAGAAAGAAAAAAAATAATCTTTTGGGATCTCATTTTATTCTCCTATTCCTACTTGTAGAGGATTGTAGATAAAATAGTAGTAGCCGCCATTCTGATCCATTAATTCGATTTGGTGAGACTTTGTCTTCTTGAAATATAGGATTGATTTTACTGTGTAAATGATTTCAGGTGTTTGTAATTCAGGATTAAGTATTTTTTTATTTTCATCTACAAACATTAGATTTAGTTCATTTTTTTGTAGATTTTTCTCATGTATTAGTTTAATTGTATCGGAAAGCTTTTTGCCAATATCATAACACTCTTCAATTTCAATATTTTTATAATGAATTATATCGTTTAACTTTACTCTACAAAGATGAGTTACTTTTGGATTGAGTTTTATTTTTATTGATTTAGCATTCAAATAATAAAATGGCAGAGGGTTTCTCTCTTCTACCGCTCCAAGCGTAAAAATTAAACAAACCAACATAAAACATTGTACAAACGTCTTCATTTTATTCACTTACCACTTGCATTGCTTTTTTGTAAACAGGATCTGAATCTTTCTCGGAAAGATTTGTAATAGAGCGCCTAACGGATAGTAAGCCCGTTTTATTTTTACAGAATAATTGGATAATCTCATCAGATTCGTTTTGTATATTTATTTTTTCTTGGAGCAAAGAACATGCTTCTTTCGTTTTACCAATTATAAACAGAGTCTTTGCTACTTCTATCATTCCCTCTGCGACAATCCCATCTTCTTTTTTGGAATAAGTAGAACTCATTCGAAAATAGCGAATGCTTTGCCTGTATTTATGAATATTCCTGAGATACTTTGCGTAAAAATAAAGTATGTCAGACTTTTGTGCATCCGTAAGTGAACTAATAGATGCAGCATCTTTCACTGCTTTTTCAACTCCAGTCGCAGTCGTAGAAACGTTAGACGCTTTTATAATATAGGCAAGTTTTAAAACTGGGTTGATATCCGGAATTTCGGAAATTAAAAAGGCAAGTGAATCTAAATCTCCCGTTTGAAATTTAATCGCAAATATGTATCTGAGGAGATAGTGGTTGGGATAATAATTATATATACTTAGGAGTTCTTTTCTAGAATTTTCATCTTTTCGTAAAGAAATACTTATCATTTCTTGAAACGCTGACTCATCAATTTTAAGTTGAGAAGAAATGTTTTTAATTAAAGAGTCTGTTTTTTTTTGTCTGATTTTATCCGGTGGAAATTTAGAATTCAATAAGAAAATTTCTTCGAATCGCTTAAATTTAATATATAAGAAAAAAAGTCGGTTAATTGTATTTTTTATATTTTTTTTGCTCAGTTTATTTTCTTCTAATATCTTTTCATAAAGATTGATTGCAAGAACGGGAGAAATTTTTTCTATTCGGTAAGCATCATTGTAAATATTAGAGGACTCCTTTGCAAATATTGGAGTAAAATTATAATTAGCCACTGAAAGGAAGAAAGCCAAAGAAAATAAATATTTAGCGAATGCGGCAAATGTAAATTTATCCCAGTATTTCATTTTTAACATAATACTTATCTTAGTTTGGGAACATAATCATGCGAAAGTTTGCATGTTCCATTTGGTCTTCCATCTTTTGTGAATAATTCAGCTACTTTATCAGGACAGGCATCGTTTGCTATTAGCCCCGACTCTTTACATATCGCGAGCCTAGTTGCTTTTTTACTAAAAGTAAATTTTTCTTCTGGAATAAGTCTCTCATCCTGTATTCTTTTTCCAATTTTTGCCCATAGAGGAACTGCTAATTCTGCTCCGAGTCCCCCTCTTCCCATGCCGTATGACGCATCATCGTAACCAATCCAAATTGCCATAGAAAGCCTAGGCTTAGTTCCAACGAACCAAGCATCGATATGGTCATTGGTAGTTCCTGTTTTTCCAGCGACTTCTCCGGTGTAGCCGTATTTTCGAATCCCGCTAGCATTGGCACTTCCTTTCATTAAACTTACCATTACCTCCGCACTATCGGGTGAAATCACTCTTCGCTCTTCTGGAATTTTTAGTTGAAATTCATCTTTTTCTAAGTAATTATAAATTTCTTTTCCTTCCTGGTTTAAGACTCTTGTGATTAAATGCGGTCTTTTAATAATTCCATCATTTGAAAAATTCCCAAATACAGTTGCCATCTCTAAAGGAGAAATTTCTAAAGAACCAAGTGTTACAGATAAATCATTTCTATATCTTTTTGCTTTTTCGCTCTGGTCAGGAAAGAAAAAAGCAGAATAGTATTTTTCTAAATTTGTTAGTCCCATTCTCTCCCCAATTTGAACAGCGATTGTGTTTTTAGATTTTGCTAGGGCATCTCTTAAATTCATTTCCCCTTCATACGCAGAGCCAAAATTATCCGGTGACCAAGTTCCTTTCCCATCCGGAGAAGAAAACATAATCGGAGCGTCGAGTAACACACTAGCCGCGTTAAATATTCCTGAGTCAATGGCTGATGCGTATAATACTGGTTTAATGGAACTACCAGTTTGCCTTCTCATCTGAACTGCACGATTGAATTGATTTTTAGAATTAAATTGCTCCCCTCCCCCATGCATAAATAAAACTGCACCAGTAGAAGGATCAAGCCCAATCACAGCTGCTTGTAATTCAGTGGATACTTCTATATTATCCGGTGAATTCTTAATTTTAACTCTTTTGACCTTTCCCTTTACTTTTAAATTGGTCAAATGCTCTGAAACGTCATCCGAAATATATTCCTGAATTTCTTGGATAAGCGTGGTTTCTACCACGTAACCTCCAATATCGTAGATATTGATATTGGGATCTAATGCTTTTAGAAATTCTCGAATATGTTCAGTCACGAAAGGAGCCTTATCGTATCTGCTTCCAAATACAGTTAAGGAAGAGGGAGTTTCCAAAGTTTCATAAAATTTATTGATTTTATTTTGAAATCGCTCACTAATTACGTCTCTTGCTTCGAGGGTATTTACAATTACCCTTACTCGATTTTCGGAAAGTTCTCTATTCTTGAAGGGAGAATACCGATTAGGCGCAGAGGCAAGGGAGGAAAGTAAAATCATCTCCATCGTTTTTAGTTTGTCTGGAGTTTTATTGAAATAGTATTTTGCTCCATTTTCAATCCCAAATGCACCATGACCTAAATACACCTGATTCAAATAAGCTTCTAGAATTTGATCTTTGGAAAGTTTGGACTCAAGAGCAATGGCTACAAGTGCTTCTCTAAATTTACGGTTGATACTTTTTCTACGATCCTTAATTAAAATTCTAGCAAGCTGCTGGGTAATAGTAGATGCCCCTTGAATATAACGCATATTGATTATATTCTTGTAGGTAGCACGCATTAGGGCAAAATAATCTATTCCACCGTGTTTGTAAAAATTTTGATCTTCTACGGAGAGGATAATTTTAATTAGCTTTGGAGGGTAGTCCTGTAGTTTTAAAGAGCCTGTTTTCTTTTGAAAAATTTCTGAAACAAGAACCCCATTTCTATCTAAAATTTTGCTCGGTTTATGACGATTTAACTCAACTAAAAGTCCATCTACTTCTGCTTTTACTTCCTCGTAACTATTTTTAACCGGAATTGCGACAGCTAAAATTGCGATTAAAACAAGGGAGGCGGCTAATACATACCAATACTTACGAGCAAAATGAGTATAAGGACTAGTAGACTCTGAATGAAATAGTTTTGATTTTACTTTCGTAAACCAATTTTCTTTTTCTTTGAACTTGGGAATTGTGATTTTATTGATTTCTAGAAGCGGCTTATTAACAGCATCCCCGACAGAAATAATTTGGGTGTCCTGTAGAAATATACTTTCGTATCTTTCAAGCTCTTCTTTCGTAAGCTCTGGCTCTTTTTGGGCTTGTGGTTTTGGCTGTTCTGCAACTTTTTCTTCTGGTTGAATAATAAATCCCTTACTAGAATCTTCTTCTTCCACACGCACGAGTGTTTCATGTTTACATTTATAACATGTAATTTTATAGGTTCCGGGTTGGTTTGGTAGAGTAGAAAGTTTTGACTTACTATGGCAACTCTCGCAAAAAAAACTCCCGTCAGGCAGTATTCGCTCGTTAAATAGAGTTTTCACGCATACATTATCGGACGAAATTGAAAATCGCGTTAGATAACTCACGTAGGCATTAGAAAATATTACAAATTACCACCGATGAACACCGATAACTAAACGATGTTAATTTGATTTATCATATTCTTCTCTGTTTCATAATGAGCGTTGTTTAGTGCCATATTATTCAATTTCAAAACCAAAATAAAAATCATCTTATCTTTTATCGGTGCTCTCGGTGTTTATCGGTGGTATTCTTTAAATGTTTTTCCTAATTGTACAGCTTTGCACTGCGTTTCTGTGGCAGAAAATTTATTTACAAGAAATACTTGTCCCTAAGTCGGGCTTCGAAAAATCTATCTGAAGAGGGAAAGAATGGAATGCTGGAATAAAGTAAAAGGGCTTTACATCTCGGGCAGGGCAGTTCGGACACTTGTAGAATTACTCGGGGAAGATAAACCGAATGCGATTCGAGTTATGAAATTCTACAAAATCACGGACGACCAAGCACCAGATAAATTTTTCATTAACCCTGACGAATGGTATGACCTAGATCGCTACTTACAAGGACTAAAGGACATTCAGGAAAAAGTAGGAGAAGAAAAAATTAGAAAAGTGGCGTTTACGACCATCCAATTTGCACCACTCCCCACTCAAATACGAGATCTTTTTACTTC
>JAGOHK010000030.1 GCA_017996175.1 Leptospiraceae bacterium | reverse complement strand
TAAATGATCTGGAAAATCGCATAGAAAGCATAATGGATTGAAAGAAAGTAAAGCCTAAAAGACATTGTGGAAATATATTGCCCGTAGATAATATATTACGATTATATAATATATCATTCACAACTCCAATTATGATAATTAAACATCCAACAAAAATAGTTTTGCTACCTTCTCTTTTTCGAAAAATTGCAAGTCCGATTATGAAGAGAAAGTATAATAAACTGAATAATGTAAGGATTTGATAAGCATTGACGGTCCGGGTAAAAATTTCGGTTGATGTTACGATTACAGAAATAGCAAATAAAATTCCAATCGCCCATATAAATTTTAGAATTTTCTCTTTAACTTCTCTAGGAAAAATTGTATAGAGGAAATGAGAAAAGATAGGAACTGCCAAATAGAAACTAATATATTCGATTTTAATTAATAGTTGAAACGGAATTTCTGGAAAAATAGTAGTCAGATATTTTTCTCCCGTGCTCAGTAATCGGACAACAATAATAAAACAATATATTCCAAAAAGAAGCGGAGACTTATCCTGCTTTCGTTGGATATAAATTACAAGATGGTAAAGTCCCATGATTAAAATGCTTCCAGATAAAAATATATCCAGAAATAGATTCTTATCTCTAATTTCTCTGACCGCTTTTTCATTTCCAATATTTATCGGCAGCCATAGACCACCTTTGCTATAATGAAAATTAGAAACGTGAAATATAATTTCGAGCTCTTCTTTGGAATTGTGTATCGAACTAATGACGGAAAGAGATTGTGGAATACTTGTATCTTTGTCTTTGCCTACACTTCCGTTAGATGCAAACTTTTCTCCATTCACATACATCGTATAAGCTGTCGAAGCATTTAGAATTTTAAATGCCAAGGAAGTATTCAATTTCGGAAGCAGAATTCGCAGACGATAGGTGGCATATCCATTACTACCAACAGGTTTGCCATTATCCGCAAATTGATTCCAATTTCCTGGAACTGGTATATAATTGGGAGTCCTAGACAGCGGGTCGCCGACCGGCTGTACAGTGGGTTGCAACCCACTGTACAGGAACTCATTCCAATAAAATTCCCATTCTCCATCGAGGTTGATAACGCCGTCTTTTTCGAAATTCCATGGTTCGACTCCGCTCACCATGCGACCATTTTGATTATCCTCTAATAATATAGGTTGCTCCCTGAGCGAAGCTTGCACTGAGCCTGCCGAATGTGCCGAAGGGCGCAAATCCAAAACACCCTTCACTGCCTTCGGTGGAACCTTCTTTGGTTCATCTTTGTTACAGGAAAACAGAAAAAGAATTACAAATAAAAGTAGACTGTAAATAAGACGTGTCATGGCTTAGGCAGGCTATACTAGAAATGTTTATTGTTTTTTGCAATACATTTTAGTAGGATTTTTTAAAAACTATGTTTTTCCCTATCACGTAGAACTTTCCTTTACAAATATCTTACGTTACTTAAAATATACCAAACTTATAAGAATTATTTAACCGAAACATCGGTGTTAGCGATAGCGATCGGTGTCCATCCGTGGTAATTTTTTAATTTCACAAAGGAGCAATATATGGCACGCGGCAATGGTAAAGATATTATACTACAAGCATTTCACTGGAACTTAGTTAAAACAAAAGGAACTGGAACTATGGACTGGAGACATGAGTCTTGGTACAAAGTTCTAACCAATATGGCAGAAGAAATTGCTGAGATTGGGTTTACGATTGTTTACCTCCCTCCTCCTTGGATTGATGATTCTCTTTGGGAGGCAGACGGCAAACACGGTGGTGGAGAAGGATATTTCTGGCGTGATTTTGATTTGAACTCTCGCTATGGAAGCAAACAAGAATTAACCGCTTTAATTACGAAACTACATTCGCTTGGAATTAAAGTCATAGTTGACTTAGTAACCAACCACCGCGACGGAAGTAGAATGCAACAAGATATTTGGGCACATCCAGGACCTCACTGGAGCATTGGTAGACGGGACACTGGTGGAACTTTTATGGACGGCAAATACGACTTAGCCCTTGACAATCCAGAGGTTAACAACAGATTTGTCTCTGCCATGGACGAACTTATGTTGGAATGCGGAGTAGATGGTTGGAGATGGGATTATGTATGGGGTTATGCAGTCGAAGACGTTGTGGATTGGATTAAAAGAACTAAGGGAGAAGAATATTTTTCCGTTGGCGAATACTGGCAAAGTTCTCCTTATCTAACAAACGATCCCATGATTAAAAAATACGGACAATTTGAATCCGATCGAATCATTGGTTGGGCACGCGACTCCAAAGGTTGTGCGTTTGATATATGCCTCAAACGAGAAATTCAAACTGCAGATCCAGCTAATTTAAAATATGGACTTAATCTTAGAAAAAATCCTGAAGATAGAGCGTCTATCGTTACATTTGTAGACAACCATGATATGGGAGCCTCTCCTTATAGTTCTGCAAATGGTTGGGGACAAGAATGTTGGCCCTGCCCTCCTCATTTTAAATCTAGTGCTTATGCATTTATATTAACTGCACCCGGAACACCCTGTGTGTACTGGTCTGATTGTTTTGATTGGGGATTGAAAGAAGAAATAAAACACTTAATCGCACTTCGAAAACAAGCAGGAATTGTAGCAAAATCGGATTGGATTGACCTTACAAAAAATCATTCTGGATTTGCCGGAATTGTTTTAAATGAATTTGGAAAAGAAGCTCTTGCTATTTCTATTGGTTCCAATTTTCACAACCCAGGTGTCGGTTGGAAATCAGGTTATGAAAAACCAAATGAGTGGACTATCTGGATTCGCGAAACTTAAAAAATCTCTTTTCAAAAAGAAAACGCTAATTTTAATTGGGAATCTATGATGCATTTAAAAAATTTTGAAAACTCGCCCTCAGTAGAAAAATCGGATTACGATATTTTAGAAAAAGATTTGCAAGAAAGATTGTACATTCTATTCAGCGAGGCAAGCAAACAGAAATTTGCCACTATTCTAATTTTAGAAGGTTGGGCTGGCTCTGGTAAAGGGGATTTATTAAAAAGTATCACCACTCGACTCGATCCGCGCAAACTTCGTGTTTACTCCTTGGAGAACTCAGAAGAGAAAAACAAAACCCATCATTTCCTTTACGACTATTGGAATCGCCTTCCTGTGTATGGAGAAAATATTATTTTTGACGGGTCTTGGTATTCAAGAGTAAGCTATGAAAAACAAGAAAAACTAATCAACAAAAGAGAATACCAAGATGCATTCAAATCTATTTTAAATTTTGAAGAGACACTTCATAATGATAGATACATCATTTTAAAATACTTTCTAAATATTTCTGCCAAAGAACAAAAGAAACGATTCAAAAAAGCAAGCGACGAAGGAAAAAAATGGATGGTGTCCGAAAGTGATTGGAAACAACTAAAACATTATTCTAGTTATGAACGTTTGTACGAAGAATACTTAAACAAAACGGATACCCAGATTTGCCCCTGGAATATTGTTTCTGCAAAAAATAAATACTTCTGTCGAATTTTTGTTATGGAATCTGTTATCCGCAGTTTGGAAGACAAATTGAAATTAGACTCCAAACAAATGTTACTCGTATTAAAAAACCAAGAACAGCAGGCAATCTAATGAACGATAAATTCAAATTCCAAAATATAACTTTTTCTGAATCCCTCACAAATAAAGAATATAAAAGCAAAATAGATGAATTGCAAGAAAAAGCTAGGCGCTTTTCTCATTTCAGTTACAAGAAAAAAAGAAGCATCATACTAGTATTTGAAGGCTGGGACGCGGCTGGTAAAGGTGGGGCTATTCGTAGGTTAACCTCTCGAATCGATCCAAGACTCTATACGGTAAGATCCATAGCCGCTCCAAATGACATCGAGCGTAATCATCATTATCTCTGGCGTTTTTGGACAAAACTACCTAGTTATGGAAATATAGCAATTTTTGATAGATCTTGGTATGGAAGAGTTTTAGTTGAGAGAATAGAAGGATTTGCAAATCAAGAAGAATGGGAAAGGTCATACGGAGAAATTGTTAATTTTGAGGAAGATTTATCTGACTCGGGTGCAATTATAATAAAATATTGGCTACATATTTCTGCTGAGGAACAACTTAATCGTTTTAATGCAAGGAAAGATGATCCGCTCAAAAGATGGAAATTAACCGACGAAGATTGGCGGAATAGAGACAAATGGTCGTTATACGAACATGCAGCCGAAGAAACATTCTCTGAAACTCATAAGCCAAATGCTCCATGGCATATCATTGCGGCTAACGACAAATATTTTGCAAGAACAGAAGTGCTTCGTATATTCTGCGATAGATTAGAAAATGAACTCAATATCCCTGCTAAATTTTCCTAGACATTGAGACATTTTTTTTTAACACTATTCATTTTCTTTTTCTACTTTTGCAAACCTGCAATTACTAAAGTAAATGCGTTAGAAGGAACGTTAGATTTTTCCGATTTAGTTTTTGAAGAAAATAAGGTCTACAAATTAGAAGGACAGTGGGAATTTTATTGGAATGATCTATTAGATTCAAACGATCTAAACTCAAATATAAATCCACATCATATCAAAGTTCCTAAATCATGGAATGGATATAACTGGAATGGAAAACTTCTTGACGGGCAAGGTTACGCTACATTCCGTTTAAAAATTAACATGCCAGAAGTATACCCCCCACTCGCCATTACCATGAAAGAACAGGGAACTGCCGTAAAAATTATTATCAACGGGAAAACCATAAAGGAATCAGGCACCGTCGGCAAAGATGAGTTATCCTCCATACCAAGAACATTGCCTATGACAATATACCTCCCACCTATGGGAAAAGAACTTGAGATTATTCTACAAATTTCTAACTTTCATTACAGAAAAGGCGGAATGTGGAATCCAATTATACTTGGAACACAAGATGCTATCAGTAATTTTGTAAAATTGAAACGCGATTTAGAGATTTTTTTGGCAGGTGTAATTTTCATTATGGCACTTTATCACCTCGGATTTTTTGTTTTCTATCAAGTAGATAAATCCTCTCTTATATTTAGTATTTTCTGTTTCACCATATTACTACGCCTGTTAACTACTGGATACAGGCTATTAGCCGAACAGTTTCCGTTTATCCCGCATGAGATATATTGCGGATTAGAATTTGCAAGTTGGTTTTTTTCAATCCCGATGGGAGTTCACTTTATCTGTAAAATCTATCCAGGAAAATACAGAACGCTACTAATAAAAATTTTCTATTCCATTTCCATTTTCTTTTCCATTTTTCTTTTTACATCTCCGCGAGTTTTTAGTAATTTAGCATTTCCCTCTCAAATCGTTGGAGTAATTGAATTTGTTATCGGTTTTTTTATTCTCGTACAATCAGTAATCGAAAAAAAAGAAGGTTCTTACCTATTCTTTCTTGGTTCCTTTGTGTTACTAGGAGTTGTAATAAATGATTTGCTACATGCAAATGAAATTTACCGAGGGGAAGAGCTTGGTCCTTTTGGAATTTTGACTTTTATATTTTTTCAATCGATCCTACTTTCAAAACGCTTTTTAAAACTATTCACAGAAAAAGAAAAATTAAAAGACAGTATAAATAAAGAATTAGAAGAAAAAGTAAGAGCTAGAACATTCGAATTAAATCTGGCTAAAGAAGAAGCAGAAAAAGCAAATCAGGCTCAAAAGGATTTTTTAGCAAATATGAGTCATGAAATTCGTACCCCTATGAATGGAGTCATTGGAATGGCTGAGCTTTTATTAGATACGCCATTGAACAAAGAACAGAAAGATTTGACCTTAACCTTAAAGAATAGCGGCAACGTATTATTATCCCTCTTAAATGATATATTAGATTATTCTAAAATAGAATCCGGCAGATTAGAATTAGACCCATTCCCCAATGACATCAGGCAAACAATAAAAGACACAATCCAATTGCATATTGCTTCAGCGAAAAAAAAGAATATTGGTATTAGCCTCTTATTAAGTGAAGATTTTCCTCAAATGGTTACAGTTGATGCAAATCGGTTAAAACAAGTCTTATCAAATTTAATCAGTAATGCGATAAAATTTACAGAACAAGGAAACATAGAAATTCTAGGGAAAATTAAACAGAATTTTTATGACTCTGAATCTATTTCCATTGAAGTTTGCGACACAGGTATTGGGATTCCAAAAGAAAAACAAAGTCAGCTTTTCCAAAGGTTTATCCAGGCAAATACTTCAAGCACAAGAAAATATGGCGGTAGTGGACTCGGACTTGCCATATCTCAAAAGCTAACACAGCTAATGGGAGGTAACCTCTATTTAGAAAGCGAAGAAAATAAAGGTTCCAAATTTACAATCCAAATACCTTTGGTTAAAATAGAAACAAACCAATTAAAAACGTTGCCTAGAGATTCCGAGAATACAGTATCTCAAATGGAAAAAAAATTAAAGATTCTAGTTGTAGAAGATGATGCGACTAACCGTAAGCTAATGCAGGGTATCCTCACTAGACTGAAATACAATCCAACGATTGTAAATGATGGAAAGGATGCGACTGAGATTACGAAAAAAGAATTCTTTCACTTAATCTTTATGGATATTCAAATGCCAGACATGGACGGACTAGAAGCAACACAGATCATCTTGAGAGAAAATATTTTTCCCGAAAGACCTTATATTATTGCTATAACAGCAAACGCAATGAAGGGAGATAAAGAAAAATATTTATCTGCTGGTATGTATCACTATCTCAGTAAACCTATTTTAGTAGACGAAATTAAAAAAGTCTTGATTGAATTAGAAAATAAAATTTCATCCGACAAAAAATAAGTAGGATTCGAATGGGATTTCTGGCGGCAAATAAGTAATATACTCTAACTCATTAGAAAGTAAATAAATCAAAAGATTTAGATTTACAATTAAATTCGCTAGAAATTTTTTCTCCCTATCTTCTATACTCTTCCTTTTCTCTAGTAGTTTGATTTTTTCTAAGGCAAGCTTAGTCTGAGAAAGTGCACCGACTAGGTTTACATTAACATAAAGTTTATTCATCGCTACTGCGATTTGAATCAAAGCTTGTAAAAATAATTTAAAGTCTCCTTCCTCTTTCCTCCATTGAAATTCCCATACCTCATGTGCTTCAAAGTATCTTTTCTCATTGTAAAAATTAATTGCATGAGCAAACGCATACTCACGAGTTTCCTCTGCAGATGGATTTTTATTGATAGATTCTAAAATTGGGTAAACATCAGGATCAAATTTCAAAACTATTAAACTCCTCTTCTTTAAAAATTGGTAATTCTGAATTTAAAATCGGAAGCATATCCTGTACATAATTTTCTTTTCTCATTCCGACTAACACGGAATTAACCCCATGAAAAGAAAGAATACATAGTACAGCTGCTTGCGAAAGTGTTTTCTCAGAAAGAGAAGAGTCAGAATTCTGTAACTTTTCTAGGAGTGGAGACATTTTTACACTTGCCTTTGACTCAATAAATTGTTCCAACTTTTCAATCCCTTCGTTGAGTAAATTCAGATAAGCTGTATAAAATTCTTTTCTGACATCTAATCGTTCAACTCTTCCGAGTAACTTTTTTAATTGTGGTATAATGCTGTAATTCAGTGCTTGATGAAAATGATCTACATTCACAAATTTATCTTTATAGGTATCCAAAATAGATACAAAAGTAAAATCCTCGTTTTCAATTCCGAGCGACTTAAATGCTTCATCCTGAATTTTTTCCAAATTTCTTTTGTAAATTAACAATTCATTTTCCACTGAACCTAAATCTTTTCCGCGGTAAATGGCTAATCTGTCCATTCCACCTTTCTTTTTCATAGCATTAAGGGGACGATTCACAAGTGTAAATATTTTTTTTTCTTTTGCGATTTCGATTATTGACTTTCCCTCATTGTTTTTTTCCCCGATAAAACCTGTTTCGTATAAATTGGCTGGAAACTGGATTATTCTAAAACCACTTGTTTCTAATTCCATTTTTTTACGAATTTCCTCAGCAATTTCAATCACTTTTTTTAAAGATGTAAAAGTATAAGCCGATTCTTCTTTCGGAAATGTATTACTGGAAATTCCATAATATCGGATAATACCTAGTTGCCGTTTCTTTTCCAAAAACACAAATGCTTTTTCTATTCTAGAATAGTATTCTGACTTTGCTTTGTTTTCACTCACATTATGGTGTTCTCTATCCATTAAAAAATATTCTGGATTGTGTAAAAGTAAACCATCAATTGTAAATAAACCTAACCTATTTCTAGCTCTCTCCAATTGGTCTTCTAAAAAATCGGGGCTAATACAGTGAAAACAATTCGGATCATAATAAGTAATCTCACTAAATCCATCTCCGAATTTTTCTTTCTCCTGGACCAGTTGCAAATTTTTCCCTTGGATATAACCAATTTTTGTAACAACAAAAACTTCTTCCCGTTTTAACTCTTTCTTCTGTATTAACTTTTTTAGTATGTCACCTATCAAAGCTTCACTAGAACCATCTCCATAATTGCTGGAAGTATCTATAAGGTTTACACCACCCAACAATGACTGCCGTAATGCCGAGGCAAATATTGAATTACCCCGATTAATTCGATAAGAACCAAAACCTAGACGAGAAATCTTTATTCCGTCTAATTCAGTGTATGCGCTTCTTGGTTGATTTTTTAAAATACGCTCAAAGTATTTTTCTGAATCTTCTTTTTTGCAATAATTTGGAATTAAATTTGATTGATATAGTTCTAAAAAAGGATCCAATTAATTTTCTTCCAATTGTTTAAATAAATCATAGTATTTCTCTGCCATCTCCAAGTCCCCTTCACGGGTTATTTTCATATTAAATGGATTGGACTTGATCAAATAAGTTTTTACACCAAATTGTAAAGCCCAAGAACAAAGGTCGGTAGGATCTTCTTCTAGTTTTTCTTTTTGTAGAATTTGTAGTAGTGATGTATGAAGCGCCTGTGGGGTTTTGATCAAATTAATTTCGTCTCGATTTAAAATGGCATTAACCTTTCCATCGGAAGTGGATACAACTGTTTCGGATACGTTATCCGCAATGGATGCCGCTCCATACATTACAGCAGCATTGGCTACTGCGTGTAATTCGGACTTCAAAAAGAAAGGACGCGCAGAGTCATGAAAAACAATGATATCTTTGTCGTCATGCGAAATCGCTTCCAAACCTCTCAGACAACTTTCATGCCGAGTAACACCACCTGGAACAATTCGATCATTTGCAAGTAAATACTTAGAAATCGAATTTTCTGTTTCTATTATAAAATCCAAATTCGAAACCACTACAATGGATTTAAAAAAGCCCCATTCATTAAATGCTTTAACTGAATGTTCGAGTAGAGTCATTTCTCGTAGTTTGGAAAATTGTTTCGGTTTTGCCAGTCTCATTCGACTTCCAGAACCACCGGATAAAATAATTCCAAAAATATTATTCATTAATTCTTCCTGCTTCTTTTAACATAACTCGAATCGTTTCGATATGTGAGGTATTCGAAAGTAATTCCTCAACGAGGATGGGAAACCTATACGACCAGTTTTTATCTTCAGGAGTTCCCGGTACATTAATTCTATGTTTTTCTGGGTTATAAAGCATATTATTTGGATGAACCTTGTCTGGAAAAAAACTTGAATCAAAAAGAAAATCATGTAAGAGGTTAATCGAAAATAGACTGTTCGCAGAAAAAGAAAATTTTAACATTGCCTGCATTACCTCTGCAGGTTGAGATTTCACATCTTCCAATCCGATCAACTTTGCAAAACTTTCTTTATCAGAAAGGGAAGCAGTATTCCACCAGTCCAGGGCAATGGAAGTATCATGAACAGACAAAGAAGATACTGCAAGGAAGCGATACTTAGCCGCAGGAATAAAACTTCCATCCTCAAAAGATCTAGTCCAGCGGATGATGTCGAGTCCAATGATTTTATTTTCATGAATACTATCTCGAACAAAAGAAGGAACCGCACCCAAGTCCTCAGCACAGGCTTGCATCTCTGTATGGTGAAAGAAAAAATTCAATATATCTTCCCCGTCTTTCCTCCAGGTTAATTCATCATCTTTTAGATGTTTATGAGATAATGGGTATAAAACTTTCTTTATATCTTCGGATAATGTGTAGTAACCTTCTAGCTTATAAAAATCCCAGTAGAAAATAAACTTATCTTTTTCAAATTCATAAATGATTTCTCTTTTTATGAAGTCGTCAGGCGATAGACCAGCTTCTATAAATTCTTCTCGTTTAACACCAATTTGCGGATGGTAGTAACCTAGTTTTGCAGAAATAGCACCGAGAGGTATTGCCCAAATTCTATACATTCCTAAAACATGATCGATTCGATACAAATGATAAAAATGTTCCAAGTATTCTAGTCTCTCTTTCCACCATGAATAATTTTCTGCCTTCATACTATGCCAGTTTATCACCGGAAAATGCCAATTTTGCCCTTCTTCGCTAAAATTGTCCGGTGGTGCACCCGAATTTAGACTTATATCAAATAAATGGGTTCTAGACCAAACATCCGCGCTGTTAGACGAAGTGAGAATAGGCATATCCCCTTTCAAAAAAACACCTTCGTTTTCAAATTTCGCTTTCACATTTCGAAGTTGCTCATAAGCAATGTACTGAATCCAGATTATAAAATAAAATTCTTCTTCGTTTTCTCGCATGACTTCTTTTTGTAATTCAATGGAATACTCCCGACCATAAGTCCAATCCTGCCAGTGTGCCCCTTTATTCTTATTATAGAGCACTTTAAATGCTGCGTAGGGAGAAATCCAAAGATGTTGGTTCATGAAATTTTTTAAAATTTCTTTTAAGGTTTCATTGTAAATTTTTTTGTAATGTATTTGTAAATTCTGAACCTTTAGCTCTCTGACTCGACTCAAGTTAATATCGAGTGTCATGATTTTTTCTTTACGGCTTCGGATATTTATCCCAAGAGAATGCAAAGAGATATAAATGGGATCTATCGCAAAGGCGGAAATGGAACTATAAGGACTTCTCCCATTTCCTAAATCATTGAGAGGAAGGATTTGAATGATGGAGACACCTGTTTTTTTACCCCACTCTGCCATCAATTCAAGGGAATGAAAATCTCCCCCTTCAAACGATTCTTTAGTTAAGAGAGAGAGTAAGGGAAACGCTACACCTGCCCTTTTTTCAGAGACTATTTTTTTACGGATAGAAAAAGATTTTTTAGAAGACTCACTAGAACTCATGAAATTCATCTTGAAAAAAAGCCAATTTTGGTAAACTGAAAAAAACTCGTTTTTTTATTGATTAATTTTAGGGTTATTATGATGGTATTTTAGTTGGTCAAAAAACTATGAGTATGAATGAAAAAAACAACTACGAAAATACTAATCCTTCAGAATCTAAGAACTTGAATTTTAAAGAATCTAGATTAACCATTCGATTCAAATTGCTTTTAATCATTTCAACGATTATTTTAATTTCACTTTCTGCCATTATAAGTATTGCAACAGCTTATTTTAAATCGAACGCACAAAGTACAATCGAAGTAAATACACTAAATACAACGATAATTCTTACGGACAATTTGAGTTCCAAATTCTTAGCGCTCTCAAAAAACCTAAAGATTGTAGCTGAGAATTTAACCGAACAGGGATCCGCTAAAAATAAAAATCTAGATTTAAAGAATATTTTTTTTGAAAATGATAGTGATGTACTTTTTCTGGGAGTTTACAGACAAGAAGGAGACGATTTAGTTTTAATTCATAAACTGTACAACGAAAACAAAAAAACGAATACAGAGTCTGAGGAAAACGATTTTATTAGTACGGCAAATGCACTGTCTGGTTACTTTTTAAAATCTTTTTCTGGGGCAACGGTTCTTCGAAATGCAAGTCCGATTTTTAAATCTCCGATTTTAGGTTTAAGTATTCCGTTTAAAGAAGTAGAAAATAAAAAAACAATCATAGTTTCTTTCATTCGGCTAAATAGTATACTACAATCGTTTCAAACCTCTGGCACCGGGTTAGCCGAAAACTTTCTTGTAGATGAAGAGGGAAACCTATTAGCACATTCTAATATGGATTTCATTAAGCAGGGAAAAAATATAGCTTCCTCCCCGATTATAAAGGCAATGCAGGCTGACAAAATCGGAAATGGGTATTCTAGATTTAAGGATGAGGATAATCTTTATTATCTTGGATCTTTTAAAAAACTTGGATTCACCTCCGGTGGTGTTATCTCAACTGTCAATGAAGACAAGGCATTCGAAGAAGTATACAACTTACAAAGAAGAAATATCTATCTGATGATAGTCGTTTTAATGTTGTCTATATTATTTGTTTACTTTTATGCAAATAGTCTTACAAATCCTATTCTGAAATTAGTAGATGCTTCCCATGAAGTGGAAAAAGGAAATTACCATGTAAATTTGCCTGTTGGTGCCCATGACGAAATTGGTATTTTAACAAATTCATTTAACTCAATGACCAAAGGTTTAGACGAAAGAGAGAAAATGAAAGACGCTTTTGGAAAATTTGTAAACAAAGACATTGCGGAACTTGCAATGAAAGGCGAAATCAAATTAGGCGGTGAAAGAAAATACTGCGCAATATTTTTTTCCGACATACGCTCATTTACCTCTATTTCAGAAAAATTAGAACCAGAAGAAGTTGTAGAATTTTTAAACCAATACATGACCGAAATGGTTCGATGTGTAAATAATTCACATGGTATAGTAGATAAATTTATCGGAGATGCTATTATGGCAACCTGGGGAGCTTTACATCACGATGATATGGCTGTTGAGAATGCGATCAACGGAACTTTAATGATGCGCTCTGCTCTGCTTAAATTCAACAAAGGAAGAGGTGGCGATAAAAAACCGATCATTCAAATTGGATGTGGGATTAACAGCGGTTATGTGATCTCGGGTCAAATTGGATCTAACGAAAGATTGGAATATACAGTGATTGGGGATGCTGTAAACTTAGCCTCTCGTATTGAAGCTTTGAATAAACCTTTTGGGACAGATATTTTAATTTCCGAAGAAGCTTACTCTAAAGTAAAAGATATTTTTCACGTTGAAAAAATGCAATCTATCAAAGTAAAAGGAAAAGAAGAACCCCAAGTAATCTATGCAGTTCTCGGAAGAAAAGACGATCCTTCTTGCGTAAAAGATTTAACTGAATTGCGCACTTTACTTAATATTAAGTATGAGCCTCCTGAGCCAGCGGCTAAAGGCAAAGGTAAAAAGAAAAAAAGTTCGGATGATGAGGAGAAAGAAGTAAAATATGAAATTCTGGAATAATAACTGGAACATTCCAGCCTTTCTGATATTTAATGCAGTTCTTTTTTCTTTTCTTTTCTATTACGATTTGCATAAAAATATCAATGTAGGATCTTTAGAAACGATAGGCTCTGTTTCTTTTAAACTGAACTCCATTCAAAGAAAAATGGAATCAGGAGTTGTCTGGCAATCAATCAGTGCGAATACATTTCTTCACAATCGAGATACGGTTCGAACATTACCCGAATCGGATATGATCATAAACCTAAATAATGGAACTGAAATCCAATTGGAAGAAAACAGCATGGTCTATTTGGATATGAAGGATAATGTACCCAATATCAATTTTGACAGTGGATCCATTCAAATTAATAATTCTAAGAGTGCGAATCCAAATCAGCAAGTAGTTATCAATTCAAATAACCAGACATTAAAAATTTCAGGTGGAGATGCAAAAATAGACACTTCTGGAAAAGAGATAAATATTTCGATGGAATCAGGAAGTGCGATCATTGAGAGTAACGGAAAAACGCAAAAGCTAAATTCAAACGAAATGGCAACCATCGGGGAATCAGGAATTACCACTCGGATAAGTCCTTATACTCTCTATGAACCCATAAATCAAAAGAAATTTATATCAATGAGTTTTCCGTATACTATTAATTTTAGCTGGAAGGCAACAGGGGCAAATACAAATACTTCTTTCGAATTAAGTAAAGTAAAAGATTTTAAAAAAGTCGATTTGCGTCTACAAGATGTTTCTTCGGCTAATTTAAAATTAACCCCTGGAACTTATTACTGGCGCGTAAGTGGAAAAAATAGTGCAGGAGTAGTAGAGTATAGTGAGAATAGGAAATTTATTTTAATTCAGGAATCTGGCTTACAATTATTTTCCCCTATTCCCGGATCAGTAAATGAGTATAAATCGGGTACTACGGATATCAGCTTTTCTTGGACTCCGAGCGAAACGATAAATGAATACTATGTTGAAATCGCTACTAACAGTAGCTTTACTTCTAATTTCAAAATAATACCTGTTAAAACGAATTCAATTACCCTAAACAATTTAGGGGAAGGGACTTATTTCTGGAGGGTAATCACTAAACCTTCGACAGACGGAATTCCTGCCATGAGAAGTAATGTCAGCTCTTTTATTATTAGCTCGAATCTGGAATCAAAGTCTTTTGAATTATTGGCTCCCGCGGATAATAGTAATTTACCAATGAATGTAAATCCAGCTAAAAATTTGGTTACTTTCAGATGGAAATCAACTTCGGCAACAAAAAAATATCGAATTCAAATTTCAAGATCCTCCTCTTTTCAAGATTTACTTATAAATGAAATTACAACGAACTCGGTATACAGTGCAGTTATTAATAAGGAAGGAACCTATTTTTGGAAAGTAGCCCAATTTTTTGGAGACACACAATCTCCTTTTTCCACGCCAAAAAGTTTTACAATAGGTACACTCCCGCAAGAGGAAAAAACTACTGACTTAGCCACCACTGATGAATCTAAGAATGTAGATAATTCTGATTCGAAAAAAATTGACCAACCTAAAGAGGTTCCCAAAACTCCTGATCCTAAGGGTATTGGTAATTTACCCCCACGCAATCTTTCGCCTCTATCCGGAAAAATAGATATCAGTAAACAGAAACTAATCCGTTTTCAGTGGGGTAAAGTTGAAAATGCAAGTTACTATATTCTAAAAATTATGGATTCGGGCAACAAAGCCAAAACATTAGTTACCGAAAAAACTTCTGCAAATTCTTTTGTTCTAAAGAATTTCTCTAAGCTGAGCGAAGGTGCTTTTCTGTGGGAAGTAACTCCTTTTGATAAAAAGAATAAGCCAGGCAAAGCGGGTAAAGGCAAATTTAGTATCGTTCTAGACAATGATGGGCTAAAGAAATTAAAACCGGAAGAAATTAAAATTCTATCTCCCGACACAATCTACAGAGATAAATAGAAGACTTGCTATGAAACATATAAAACTCCATTTCAACCTAGTAAAAAATATTTCACTACTAATTTGTATTTCTTTAGTACTTGCATTTACTCTGGAACTTTTTGCAAAAAAAGATACTGGTTTTATTGAATGGCGCTCCATTCCAGCGGCTAATGGCTACAGAGTGGAAATAAAATCAGAAAACAAAATCATCCTAGAAACAAACGTAGCGGAAAATATCTATTATGTGGACTTACCTAAGGGAAAGTATGAATTTAGAATCGGAGTATTAAATGTTTTTAAAAAACCAGTAGTTTGGTCTTACTGGAATCCGCTACGAGTTCTTATATCAAAAGAACCTACTCTGAGTGCAGAGCGTTTGAATATTGCACAGGGAGATGAAAGTAGAGTCGCAGGTAATAATTTTTTAGAAAATACAAAGGTAAGCCTATTATCACAAGGAAAAACTTTTTCGATAGAAAATAAAATTATCAGTGATAAAGAACTTAGGTTTGCGACAAAAACACTAAAACCAGGAACTTATGATATACTACTAGAAAATCCAAACAATAAAAGATTACTGAAAAAAGATTACCTAGTATTATACGATCCAACAAAAGGAACACCTCCAGGAGTTAATACCAATAAACCGCAGGGCAAAACGATTAAGAGTCAAGGGATTGAAATATCCAGCGATTCTATGGAAAGAGCGGACATTATGGTAGATGAATCTGTAGCAGGAAAAACTACTGTAAATATTGGACCCAAGACCAAGGACAAACTAGATATTAGCCTACAGAACAAGTCCACAATGGATGTTACAGTAGATATAAACAATCGTTCTGAGGGCAAAGTCAATTTCAACGTTGATAACAAATCTAAGAATAATCTTGCGCTAAATGTAAAAAATTTATCTAAAGAAAAATTCTCTGTCGGTATTTTAGACAAGTCAAAAGGGAAAGTGAATGTAAATGTCCCTGATGACTCAAAAAATAAAGTAGATATAAAAACAATTTCTACTGATATTACAAATTTTGATGTAACAATTGAAAATCAGGCAAAGGAAAAGTTTGACATTAATATTGGTGAGCCGGGCAAAGCATTAATTCCACCTATCAAAAGAAAACCTGCAAAAGAAATTATTAGAAATGACGTTAGTATCTCTAGTGATTCTTTAGAGAAAGTAGAAATTGGAGTAGATGAGTCTAACCCGAGAAAGTTATCTTTGAATATAGAACCTCTCACCAAAGAGGATGTTGACATTAGCCTCGAAAATAGATCAAAGGATGATGTTACGATTGATATAAACAATCGCTCAGAAGGAAAAGTCAATCTGAATGTAGAAAATAAATCTACAGAAAAACTCGCCCTGAATATCAATAATTCCTCAAATGAGAAAATGAATTTAGGAATTTTAGAAAAATCTAAAGGTAAGGTAGATGTCCAAGTAAAGGAAACTTCTAAGAGTAAAGTAGATATAAATAAAGTAAATACAAATATTGAAAATTTCGATGTCACAATTGATAACAAAACCAAAGAAAAATTTGATATTAATATTGGTAAAAAAGAAGTTAAGCCGTGGGAGCCATCGCAAGAAAAATTTCCAAAGGATTATCCAAAGTATTCGCTTAAAGAATACGAAAATTTTGTAAATGGATTACAACGAACTTGCCCCTCTAATTTGGATATTCCTGATATTCTAATTGATAAATGCCATCCCAGACATGCAAGTTTAAATCTTACTGATATTGATAGAAAAGTACTTTATAATTATTTAAAACTAGGTAGTGGAAATTATATTTCTAGAATTGCAGCGTTTAAGTTTTTTATCGAAAATTGCAGTCCTACCCTTAAATTTATTATTGAATTAGCGGAGTTAAGGCTAAAGAATATTAGCCAGGATGAGAATGAAAAATTTTATACAAAAAAGACTATAGAAAGTTTTAATACTTGTAAAAATAAAGATGAACGATAGTTCCTCTATTCTCTTCACTTTCTATTTCAATTTTTCCGTCTAAGCTAGTCATTAAATTTTTTGTAATAGAAAGCCCTAATCCAGTTCCCTCCTCCCCGCGAGTTCCTTCTCTGTGGTGGGTAATGGTTTTAGAAAAAATATTTTCTCTGATAGAGTTTGGCATACCAATCCCATTGTCTTCAATCGTTATATGAAGAACTTCCTTTTCTTTGTAAATATTCGTATTAATTTTAATTTTTCCGTTCGGGTTTGTAAATTTTATGGCATTGTATAAAATATTGTTTAAAATTTGATCCATTTTTGATTCATCCAAGTTCACAATTATTTCTTCCGCAAAAAAACTAACCTCTAGCTGAATATTTTTTTTCTCTAACATTCTACTGACCAGATCAATCGAATGATTAACTGTTTTTACTAAATCAAATCGTGTAATGTCAGCCTTGGAAAATTCAATTTTAGTAGAATGCATTAATTGATTTATAAGTTGTAAGATTTTTTTACTCGAATTAAAAATTGTATTCGAATACTTGTTTAATCTTTCTGTATCAATTACCTTACCAGCCATCAAAAATTCCGCCATAAGCATAATCGAAGTAAGGGGAGAACGCATATCATGCGCAATCACTTGCAGCAAATTATCTTTATCTCGATTCAGATTTTCTAGGTTTTGAATATGAACAATCCTTTCTTTTTCTAGTTCTTTGATTCTCAACTGCAACTGAATCCGAGCAATCACTTCTCTATCATCATAGGGTTTTGTAATATAGTCTACAGCACCTCGCTCAAGTCCAATTAACTTTGTTTCATAATCTGATACCGCACTCAAAAAAATAATGGGTATTCCTTTCGTTTTTTCACTCGACTTTACTTTATCAGCAACATCAAATCCATTCATTTCAGGCATAATCACATCTAATAAAATAATATCTGGCAATTCCGTCTCTAGAATCTCCATACATTTTTTACCACTCATAGCGGATAATACTCGGTATCCCTCATTTAAAAGAATTTGATTTAGAAGTATTACATTATATTCAATGTCATCTACTATTAGTACGAGGGGTGAATTTTTCATGATTTTACTTTATCCCACGTTGCAGATTTTCGTATACCTTTAAAGCAAGTTTTTCTCCAATTCCAGGAATCTGCTTCAATTCTTCTAAACTGGCGGTGCTTAATTTCTTCTTACCCACTAGGTATTTTAATATCATTTTTTTTCTTTGAATTCCAATATCTGGAATCGAGTCTAACGTCGTTCTAAGAGTTGCTTTATTTCTTCTTTCCCTATGAAAAGTAACTCCAAACCGATGCGCTTCATCTCTAACCTGTCGCAGTAGTCGCATCGAAGGAGAATTTATTTCAAATTTATAAGGAACTTTGCTACCCGGAAAATAAATTTCCTCTCTTTTTTTGGCAAGTCCTATCATGGGAAGAGAAGGTAAATCTAATGCAATCGCTGCCTCCGTTGCCCTTGCCAATTGCACTTCTCCTCCATCAATTACTACTAAATCAGGAAGAGCTTCGTTATCATTGATTATCCTCTGAAGCCTGCGAGCAATTACTTCATGCATCATTCCGGGATCGTTAATTCCTTGGTAAC
The DNA here is from genome assembly GCA_017996175.1 of Leptospiraceae bacterium. GTDB lineage: Bacteria > Spirochaetota > Leptospiria > Leptospirales > Leptospiraceae > UBA2033. The sequence continues at coordinate 25,312 of JAGOHK010000030.1, read as the reverse complement.
TTTTCATCACATAACGCCTGTAACCCGCTTTATAAGGTTTTCCATCTACAAACATTACTCCGCTAGCCACAGGATTCGAGCCTTGAAAATGGCTGATATCATAACATTCGATAATTCGGGGTATATCTTTTAGTTTTAAATTTTCTTTTAATTCTTTTAAAGCAATACTTTGATCTTTTAATTTTGTAGCTAAAATTCTTTCCGATAAATTCATTTCTGCATTTTTTTGTGCAAGTCCTAAGAGTGCTTTCTTCTCCCCTGCTCCGGGAAATCGAATCTTGGGTTTAAATCCAAAATTTTTTGCTAACACCTCAATTAAAATCTCCATATCATTTTTTACATTGAGCGGCAGAATAATACTAGTCGGAATATAATTTGCCTGTAAGTAATATAGTTTTAAAAAAGAAGTAAAAACTTCTTCATCGGAGGAAAGTTTTAATCCATTTAAGGCAAAAGATTTTTTCCCATTCATTCGCCCATCTCTAATTTCTAAGATTACAATTTGACCTTCATCGTCTCGTTTCGAATATGCAATAATATCCTCATCCCCGCCAGCCTGGATAATGACTGTTTGCCTTTTCTGAATCGTCTGAATATTCTCAATCATATTTCTATAAATTAATGCTCTTTCAAAATCCATTTTTTCGGAATGCGAATTCATCCTAATTCTTAGTTCAGCTAATAGAGATTCTTTTTTTCCTTCTAGGAATTTTACGATCTGCTCTACAATGACTGAATACTCCTCTACAGAAATATTTCCCTGGCAAGGTCCTAGGCACCTTTTAATATGAAAATTTAAACATGGACGAACTGGCTTCGCGAGAGGTAATTTCAAAGGAGTCTTTCGAATTGGAAAAACCTTGTGAATTGTATCCAGTAAATCTCTGGCTGCCTTTACGTCCGTATAAGGACCGAAGTATTTTTTTTTATCTGCTTTGATTTTGCGTGTCAGATAAACCATTGGATACGCTTCATCTGTAGATACGCAAATGAACGGATAACGTTTGTCATCCTTTAATGCTATATTGTATTTTGGATTGTATTTTTTTATTAAGTTGTTTTCTAGAATTAATGCTTCTTCGTCGGTATGAGTCGCAATCCATTCTAGATCATTTATTTCCTTTTGTAAGGCGAGAGTTTTTATATCCGAAATATTAGGATTCAAATAACTTCTGACCCGATCGGACAAACGAATGGCTTTACCTACATAGATTATCTCATTCGAAGTATTCTTCCAAAGGTAACATCCTGGTGAATCAGAAAGATTTTTTATTTTTTCTTTTAGAAATTTTAGAATTTCACTTTCCATTTTTTTCTTATCTTTCTAATCCAATATCCAAATTTATACTTTTTTACAATCTCATTTTGAGAAATAGTATTAATCTATACCAATTCCATCTCTGTCCAAGCTTCATATTCATCTGATGTATTCGCAGAAAAAGCAGTGCCACTGTTTATGGGAATAGAAATTTTATCCGGAGAATTTTTATCGTGAAGGTAGTAAAAATTATCATCCATGCTATCTTCCCAGTATTCGGATTCGTCGTCAGAGTCTTCTATTTTCCAATGAATTAAATCTTCTTGTTCATTGATTTGGTATCGAACGATTTCTCCTCCTTCAAACTTGTAGCGAGCTAGTTCTTCTTCGTTTTCAATTATGATTTCCCCATTTTCATCAAAATGTCCATGACTCTTTAGAAAGGATGCAAAACCATCTTCATCATGAGGTTGAATCACAGTCGGATACCAGTCTTCTGGATCATTATGCCAGCCAACTAAAAATGCGGTTACTTCCGATAATTCACTCTGTTCTAGGTCATCAAAAGGAGCAAGCATTACTTCATGGGGAAATCTTTTTTCTGCATTTCGCATTGCTCTAGCACCTGCTTTAGTTCCGTATACATCATACAAATCCATTGCACTGTAAGCATGTAAAGTTTCATGTGCTAATATAAAAGTGGAAGGAATCCCACCTTCATACCTATACAACATATTGTATTCTAAGTTTCGGTCAGCGTGATCAATCGGAACTGAATACATGTGACAACGACCTTCTGAATTATGATTTAAAAATAAAAAATGAATATTATAACCTTCATACTCAGACTTAATTGAATCGTAAAATTCAGTGATGCTTTCATACTCTAACTGTTCAGCGATTTGTTTGATTGCTTCTTCTTTTACATCCCCTCCATCATCAATTTGCGGAATATGATCTAAGACTATATCTTCTTCTGGATTTACACAATAGGTTTCAAAATAGACTTCGATATCATATTCAGTTGTTTGCTCCTTGATCCAATGCAAAGCCATATCTAAATTTTCCAGGGTTGCCGTTTTATCATCCTCTGTCCATACTTCCCCTTCGGAAATAAAAACCGCAACTGCAACACAATTTCCAATTAACTTTTTGGCTGATCCGCCCCAAAATTGATGCATAATTCAATCCTCTCTATTTCGTGAGAACATAGTAAGAATGAAACTACAATTTGCAAGTTTATTTAGTGTTACTTTGTTTAGTTTGGGATTTACAGAATTGGTGGAATAAGAATAATCTATTAGAAATCTGGAATATAAAAATCCAAATTTACTTTGATAAGGCTACACACTTTAATTTCTTATGAAAATTTTTACTTTTATTCTAATCTTATTTTTCCCATTCTGCATTTCTATTACTCCACAAAAATCAGAAATGTCCACAGTGAACGGGAAAATCATCGAGTCAAAAGTGGAAAAAAAGTGGAAGTATAGAAGTGTATACATGGGACATACTGATTTCCACGTATTAGTAAAATACGAATACATGGTCGAAGGGATAAAATATGAATCGGACAAAATCAGTTTTTGGCGTGAGTCATTTAACTCTAAAAGAAAAGCGGAAAACGCGATTTCTAATTATCCACTTGGAAAAAATGTAACCGTATATTACAAAAAAGAAAATCCTTCGATTTCCTACTTGGAAGTCGAAGATGATACAAAAGAAAATATAGAAGAATAATTGAATTGCCAATTTTTAAGACATATATAATTTTTAAATACCCCACAAAGGAAGTATAGAATGAATTCCGCAACAAATGTATTCGTAGAAGCCTTTAACAAGTCCATTGGAAGTATTTACTTAGATTTTTATTTAAATAATGAAATAGATTATCTAAAAGATGAGCTCTGGAAAATTTTCGAAGAAAGTAAAAAGACCGAACCAGTTTTCACAAAAACATATAATTTAAATTTTGAGGATCCTCTTCTTCGAATTAACTTACATTGTATTACAATTGTATGCCGCTCAATGCCCTTTTTTGCCGCAAATATAAGATCTTTGTTTCACAAAATAAATTTACCCATAAATCGAAGCCTACATTTTCATCCAGAGCCAGGCAAAGAAATGTACTATATCGAAATTCAAACAAAAGATACTGAAATCATAAAAAATGTAACCGAACAAATAAAACTATACTATACTAAAATTCAAAATATCACAAGCCAATTTCCAGTTTTTCAAAGTAAATTAGACTCCGTTCAGTCTTTAAAAAATAGCGACAAATATCCATTAGTCGATTGGCTGATTAAAAAAGGTCTTGTTTGGGAAGGATCTATTTATGCAGAAAAAGGAAAGGAGAAGGTAATATTTGGTGATATTGCAGCTAACAGTCATTATCTTGACTGGTTTGATTCTTTAAAAACAGAGACTGATTCATTCATACTCCAATGCATAGAATCTCACGAGCCAAGTTTTTTAGGGGATAATGATCTTTTTTATATTACTGTCTTAAATAAAAATATAAAAATTCTACTAGTCGGCTGTTTTACAATACATGCACAGACACTCGGCTTAATTGATATTCCTTTTTTTAAGGAAAGATTCAAAGAATTTTTTGAAACAGAAAAGATTGAATACAATTCAGGATTAGGTCGCACTGTGAGAAGAATTTTTAATTCTCTCCCAATAGAAATTCTATTTTTAATGCCAGAAGCATCTTATATATCTCTCTTCAAAGTAATCATAGAACAATCACTTAAAACAGAAAATCGTTCAAATGGTCTAATGTTAAATGATGATTTGTCTCTAATCCTTACTACTATTCCTGAAAAAAATTGGGTCGAAAACAAATGGACTGAAACAACTGGGCTTATTAAGAATCGACTTCCAGAGGCTAATGTTAAATCCTACCATATTTTACTTTCTAACTCGATTCAATGTTACCATCTTATTCGATCGACAAAAAATTCGAAACAAATACTATTTGAAATTAGCTCCCAAATCGAATTTTTATTTAGACCCTGGATTGAATTTATTAAAACAAAATGGGAAGACCGTTTTAAAGACATAGCTTTTCCCGATAAAGTAGAATTTCGAAACGACTATATTGCAACTCATGATCCTGAAAGAGCTGTTTATGATTTAGAAATGGTGCAAAGATTAGAGAACAAAAGAGTCGTCTTTAATATTGTTGAAACAAACACAAATGCCACTCTAGTGGAAGCAGTTACACTCGAAAACGAATTTGGGCTTTCTAAATGGGTAAATGTTTTAACTTCCTTCGGGCTATCCGCTATTTCCCAAAGAGTATATCGATTTCACAGTAATGGACAAACGTATTCCAAAACAGAATTTTTCTTTGGAGTATTCGAAAATAAAAATAAATTATATGATAGATTAAAGATTGCTTTGACCTACTCAATGGAGGGACTACTTGCAGTTGATTCACTCTCAAGTTTGTTATTAAAAACGAATTTAGCGTCTAATGGGTTACATTTTCTAAAATCCATTCGAGATTACTGTCTGCAAACTGATCCATCCTTTAACAAAAGCGATTTCAACGAAATACTCCAAAACTATCCAGAGTTTTCTGAACAAATCTGGATCTATTTCCAATCAAAATTCCTAGAAGGTAAAATAGAAAACGAAATTATTCTAAAAGAATTATCAGATAAAGCAAAAACGATTCGAGAAGATGAAGTGTTAAATTCTATTCGAACTGCTGTATTGTCTATCTTACGAACAAATTTCTTCGGAACTATAACGCATAACGACTTTGGAAAAAAAATAGGTTTAGATAGAAAATCAATCGCGTATAAGATTGACAGTTCCATTCCGATTAGTTTGCCATTACCCCGTCCTTTTAGAGAAATATTTGTATACTCTTCTTTATTCCAGGGGATTCATTTAAGAGGTGGATCAGTTGCCCGCGGTGGTTTACGTTTTTCAGATAGACCTTCCGACTTTAGAACAGAGATTCTTTCTTTAATGAAAACACAGATGGTCAAAAACACAGTAATCGTTCCGGTTGGTTCAAAGGGAGGATTTGTATTAAGCAAAAATCAGTATATTGAAAATGAATTACCAATGGTTGAAGCTTACAAAGAGTATATCCGCTCCCTACTCTCACTGACCGACAACAGAAAAAGTGGATCTAGTATTTATTTTAAGAGCGACAAAGGACCATTCGCATACGATGAGTATGATCCATACTTAGTAGTTGCGGCAGACAAGGGTACGGCGCAACTTTCGGACACGGCAAATGAAATTTCAGTAATAGAAAATTTTTGGCTAGGAGATGCATTTGCCTCCGGTGGTTCAAGAGGTTATTCTCATAAAGAATATGGAATTACGGCAAAAGGGGCACTTGTCACAGCAGATAGACATTTAAGAAACTTAGGCATTGATTACTTAAATGAATCGATTACGGTAGTCGGAATTGGCGATATGGGAGGCGATGTATTTGGAAATGGATTAATTAATTCTAGAAAATTCAAACTAGTTGCAGCATTTAACCATAAACATATTTTTTTAGATCCAAACCCCGATCCCGAAAAAAGTTTTGAAGAAAGAAAAAGACTTTTTTTCTCTAAAAATTCTGGTTGGGATAACTACAATCTGAATCTAATCTCCAAGGGTGGTGGACTATTTGACAAAACAGAAAAATCTATACCTATTTCAAGTGAGGTTCAAAAGGTTCTAGGGATAACAGAAAGTAGCCTTTCGGGTTCAGCTCTTATCTCTGCTCTATTAAAAGCACCAGTAGACTTACTCTATAATGGTGGAATCGGAACATACATAAAATCAGAATCAGAAGAAAATGCAAAAGTGGGAGACCCTGCAAATAACGATGTTCGTGTAAATGGTTCTGAACTACGAGCAAGAGTTGTTAGTGAAGGGGGTAATCTTGGTTTTACGCAACTAGGTAGGATTGAGTATGCGTTAACCGGTGGGAATATATATACAGACGCCCTTGATAACTCCGCGGGTGTTGACCTATCAGATCACGAAGTAAATTTAAAAATTTTTTTTACTCACCTAAAGGAAATTGGAAAAATTTCGAATGATGAAGAGAGGGATGTTTCTTTAAAAAATATTGCATTAGAGGTATGCCAAGATGTTTTGATGGATAATGCATTACAAAGTTTAGCGGTAGATATTGATTATGCAGAGTCAATTGTAAAAGGTTGGGACTCGTATATTAAAGGCTCACAAAATTTAATTTCTAAAAAATTTCTTCATCCAGAAACTGAAAAAATCCCATCTACTCTTTCCGATTGGGAAGAATGGAAGTCAATTACGAAAGGAATTCCTAAACCTGTTCTATGTGTTTTACTTTCATACGCCAAGATGGAAATTTACGCAGAGGCGATCAAAGAAAACTGTTTTTCGGTAGATGATTTTCCTGAATTATTCTACGATTATTTTCCATCGGAGTTAGTTAAAAAATATAGAAATGAATTAATTGATCATCCTCTCAGAATAGAAATTCTAAATACACAAATTGTAAACTTCTATATTAACCTTATGGGGTTTACAGGCATTTTGCTCTTAGGCGATGGAAATTCAAAAGACAGGATGAAATGTTTAAAAGAAATTATTACTTATCTGTATTCTCTACGCATTGATCTAATGGTCAAGGAAGTAGCATTTCTCAGAGAAAAATCTATTGAAACAGAAAATGTAATAATATTCTCCGAAATTCGAGATCGTATCCGAGCCAAATGGGGATTATCCAAACAAATTTCTTTGACGGGTAGTAATCTAGAAAAATTTTTATCGAAAGAAACTAAGTCCAATATTGAGAAAATATGACTTTTAATGCAACTTTATCAGTTTCTAGGAATTTTACGATTGATTTCATGTCTCAAACTAAAATAGTGAAAATTAAAATATGATTGAATATTTTGTTCGAAAGGCTAGTCGGAAATTAGGGCAAGTGCTCAAAACGACAGAAGTAATCATGACTACTCCTATATGGGACTTGTTTCAGCCTGAAAAATCCATCGATATGCTTCTGAATGCAACGGAAGAAATTAAGGATGAATACAAAGTTAGTCTCAATTTGCGCTACATTAATGAGCTTCTCTATATTCAAGTCGTAGAAGAAACAGAAAAACTAGATACATTCACAATCGATTCAAACAAAGGAAAGGTTTATCTCGAAGGAAATTTCATTACCCGATATTATCCGCTTGCGAAATTCTTTAAAATAGATAGTGTAAATTATATAGTAGAGCTTACACCTATCTGGGTAAAACATAACCATGTTCGTTTTAAAATTTCTGATTATAAAATCTGGGATAGCAATCCTAGAAAATTTGATTTTGTTCGATTCATTTCCCGTTTTGATTTTTTTCATAAGAGATACATTCTGCAAACAATTGTAAAATTGTTTCCTAAGTTTCTTAGTCTTACTCGTTTGAATAATGAAATACGCTTTAACCTAGATTTTTTTCTTAGTAAAGTCAAGATTGGTCAGAATATCGAAATAAAGAAATTAGTAGCGCATAATCATAAATTACTTTTCTATGTCCGATCTAGTGTCTTAATTAAATCCTTAATGGACATTTTTGGAACTGATATAGTAGTCGTTGAATCCACCCATTCTGATACGAATCCTTTTATTAATGAATATGGAATCTAAATGAAAATAATTTATCTAACAGATATTCATGATGGACTAAAGGGAATGAAAGAAGTTTTTCAACAAACTTCGCCTAATCTCTATATGCTCTCAGGGGATATTATCTACAAAGCCTTTTTTAGCGATGATAAAATTATTGAATTTTGCACGTATCAAGAAGAACTAGAAATTCTTGCAAAGAATGCAGGAGAGGATATTACTCCGTACGATTATGCAACGCGTGTTATCCGCTTCTCGAATAAATATTCAGACGCTGTTCAGCAATCCTGTGTCAGATATAGAGAACTCTTCAACCAAGCAGCAAAAACGATGAAAGAAAAATACCAAATCATCGATCGTGTAATTAAGGCTTATGCCGATTCACCTTGCATACTTTTGCCTGGAAATTACGACATTGATTTACAGTACACTGCTCTTTATGAACTAGATATTCATCGTAAATCAATGGAATATGGTGGACTAAAATTTTCTGGATATGGTGGTGCTCCTATTTCTACTTCAGGAATTCCCCAAAAGTTAGCAGTTAAATTTCACGAATACAATAAATACGGACAGTCCTATAGTGAACCGGAAGATTTTTTTAAAGAAGAACTTCCTGATATTGCAATGATTCACAATCCTGCTTATGGATTTTTGGATAAAATTCCCGGCTTCGGAAATATAGGTTCGCAAGGAATTAGAAGGTATTTGGACGATGCAGAAAAAAGACCGAGTCTTGTAGTATCGGGTCATGTGCATGAAGACCAAGGAATTCTAAAAAAAGGAAAGACTGTTTTTTTAAATCCCTCCAATTTTGGTGCAGTTGATTCCGTTTACGGATTTCAACATGGAGGTTTTTTTGCAGAAATATCTTTTGAAAATAAGTTAGTAAATTCTGTCGGATTATACCGATTAATCGAAGGTAAAAAAACTCAGTTAATGCAAGTTGATACAACAGAAAAACATTTAAAACTAGATTATATAAATGAAAACTCTCCTATAACAGAAGAAGAGTTTGTGAGAAGATAATGGGTATTAGACGTTTTCAAAATCATCCAATCATAAAAGAATTCAACGGTCTAAAAAAATTCTTCCGTGGACATGAAACCTCTGTATCCAGAAATAGAATTAATGATTTCAAAAGATTTGTAGATTTAATTGAGTCCACGGGCGACACGATAGCATTTGATTTAATGGGCTCTGTAAATTTTGGACAAGCAACAGAACATTCCGATACAGATGTTGTCATGTATTTGAATTGCGATAGAGGAAGAATTGGAGATTGTGATCATGAAAATTGTACAAGACTAAATTTATATAAAAACTTACTCATAAATACGTTAGTGTATGAGTATTCAAATAAATCCTATCCTGTTCAAGTAGTTGACTGTATTAATTTGAGCCAGTTAGATTATGATTTAAAAATTAGAAATTTTAATTCGCTCTCTCTTATAAAATTTGGATTTTATAGATCTATATGTCGCGGCATTAACAGAAAATTACTCTATCAATACGAACAAAGATTGGATGATGATATAGAGTTATGCAATGCAATCGAACAATCTTTGGCAGATTGTTTTTTAGGTTTAATACATTCTTCGCAACATTCCTATTCCTTTAAAAAATACATTGAACGTGTACAAGACGGTGGATTCAAAGTCCCTGAAACAATGGCAAATAAAATAAATTCCTATTTGAGTATTTAAGGTAGCGGCTAATGCTTAGTTTCTTCAGTATATTATTTACATTAATTTTTGTCGGGATTATTCTTATGTTCTTTTATACCTCGGAGGACAAAAGATTAGACAAAGAAAAATCCAGGCGGGAAGAAAGAGAAGATAATTTTCAAGGTGCAGATCCTAGAAAAGTTTACGGTAAAAATTGGGATAAGAATATTCAACGTCCGAGAATCTGCCCAGTCTGCGGTACGGGACTTAAAAAAACAGAATTTTTATACGCCTATATGGAAGATAGTTTTGGTCAAAACGGAAGAAAGCCGGTTCATATTTATGGCTGCAAATTCTGTTATCTCGGAAAAGTCGAATCAGACGAAACAAAAGAGATCGAAAATATTTCCGATACACTAGATTTATAAGGGAAACCTCACCGTAAACTTGGAGCCACTTCCTGGAGAACTTTCTAATAATATTACTCCACCATGTGTTTCGACAATATGTTTAGAAATAGAAAGCCCTAGACCAGTCCCTTCATTTTCCGAATACATAACTTGACCAATCTGATAAAACTTATCAAAAATAAATTTTTGATGTTCAGGACTAATACCTATGCCATTATCTTTAAATGAGATTTCTACAAAATGCTCTAATAAAGTAAGGCTAATTTCTATTAGCCCGTTATCGCTCGTGAATTTTATCGCATTGGAAATTAAGTTTAAGAACACCTGACGAATTCTTTTTTCATCGCCATTAAAAAATATTTCTTTTTGAGTAGGATAAACTATTTGCATATTTTTTTTCGATGCCTGTGGCATCATGATAAGAATCGAATTCTTTAAAGAATCATACAAATCAAATTTAGATTTAGTAATTACCATTTTTCCGGATTCCATTTTAGAAATATCTAATATATCATTGACTAATTTGAGTAAATGATTGCCAGCAGTATTGATATAGGTAATGAACTCTTTTTCTTTTTGAAATTCTTCCGGAAGACGAATTAACTTAGAAAATCCAATAATGGAGTTTAGAGGAGTTCTAAGTTCATGGCTCATATTTGCTAAAAATTCACTCTTTGCAACGTTAGCCGCCTGAGCTAACTTTACTGCATTTTGTAGTTCACTTGTTTTTTCTTCTACCAACTTTTCTAAATAATCCCTATGATTTTTCATAAGATTTTCATTACGTGTCCTTTCTATAAAAGTAGAAAAAAGATCTCCGATGATTCTAAAGATCTGCAAATCTTCTTCCGGCCAATCTCTCGATTGAAATATATCTTCAAAGAATATAAAACCTGCAAGAGAATGCTGATAGAATATAGGTATAAAAATGTAAGATTTAATTTTTCTACTATTTAAAATTTGGTGAAACTTTTCTAAACTATAATTTTGACCGCCGCATATAAGTTGGTTTCCTTTGAATGCTTCCATAGAGTAGCGGATTACGCTCATAAACTCCTCATCAATATTCTGAGAAGAAGGAATTGAATTACTAATCCTAGCCTCCTCTACTATGGAAAAAGAAATTTCCGGCTCTAATCTTGAAAAATTAAAGTAAGTAACACGAGTCATATCGAGATAAGAAAGAAGTTCTTGGAGAGAATGATTGAAATTTTTTATACTTGTAAGCGGAGAGAGTAGAACTTTAGAAAAATTACTTATCCCAATTTCATAACTCAGGCGAATAACTAGTTTGCGCTCCAAGAATAATTTTTTAGTTATATCTTTAAAAACTATGATTTTTCCAAGAAAGCTACCCGTCTTATTGTTTTGGATTGGGCGAACTGTTTCTTCTAAGAAAATTTTTGAACCATCTAACTGCGGCAAATAAATATAATCCCGTTGACCAGCAAAATAAATATAATCGGGAGAAGGCTTAAAATCAGTATTCACCTCGCGCACCGGATTATAGACATTAACCAGAAGGTCTCCAATCATAGAACTTTTCAAATTTAAAATTTTTTCCGCAGTAGAGTTAATAAATTTTACGTTTTCATCATTATCAACTGTAATTATCCCATCACTAATACTTTGAAGACTTGTATGAAACCATTCTTCACTTTCTTTCAGTTGCCTTTCCATTGAATGGTTATAGAGGGAAATATCAATGGCAATGTAGAGATCCTTTGGTGAAACTGGTTTAATCAGATACCCAAAAGGAGTTGCTATCTTAGCACGCGCTATTGTTTTTTCATCAGAAAATGAGGTAATAAAAACTACGGGTATATTAAATTCATTTCTAATAATCTTTGCAGTTTCGATACCGTCTATTTCCCCTTCAATGGATACGTCCATTAGAACAATATCTGGAGTTGAAATTCGTATACCTTCGATAGCGTTTGACCCGTTGGTTGCATTCCCTGCAACGCTATAACCTTTTTCTCTAAGCATAAATTCCAAATGCATGTTAATAATTGGATCATCTTCTACTATAAAGATTTTAATTTTTTCATTCGATTTAGTTTGTTCGTCGGGCATGGGGTTTACTAATTTCTAGTTTGACACAAAAGTCAAATCAGAAATTATAGCTAATAAGCGAGTGTGGTGAAATTGGCAGACACGCCAGATTTAGGTTCTGGTGCCGAAAGGTGTGGGGGTTCAAGTCCCTTCACTCGCATATCCAAGCACCCAAAAAACAAGGCTCGGTTGCGAGCAATTTCCAAATCCTGCAATAAACTGACTGGGACAGACCTGCCCCTAGATAAATTCTACTCAAATAGCCAATTCATTCTGGTAAATAGTAAAAAAGGAATCCAAAGAAGAAAGTTTGAGAACGCCCATAATATCATTTGTTGGAGCTAGGAGGGCAAATTTATTTCCGCCTGATTTCATTTTCTTTTGGATATTAGCAAGTAAAGCAATACCAGATGAGTCCATGTGTTGCACCTCTGACATATCAAAAACAACTGACTCACATTCTTCTTCGTCGATAATCTGCGTAATTTCCTTTTTTACTTTAGACGCTGTGTAAATATCTAAACTCCCACTGAGCCTAACTATCTTATGTTTACCTTTCTCTTTAAATTTTAAATCCATATCTCCTCCAGAAAATTTTGCACATCAGTGCCTTTCAGAAATATGACCTTTTAAACTAATTTTCTAGTTTGTAAAGCAGTTTTTTTTTCTATCAAAAGAAATATTGTAAATACTTAGCATAAGGAATATTTGCCACAAAAACACGCTATAGATACAAAGTATTCTATAAAGTTCGCAAATAAACCGAAGTTCCATGTTCTTCATCCAAACCTTCAATTTCAGATAAAGTTTTTACGAATGGATAAAGTTCTTTTAGTGATTCACGACGAATTTCTTGATAGGTTACTCGTTTTAAAAATGTATCTACCCCAAGGGAAGAATAGATTCTACTCCCGCCGGCTGTCGGTAAAACGTGATTTGTTCCTGAAATATAATCTCCCATTGCTACAGGGGAGTACTGTCCCAAAAAAACAGAGCCAGCGTGAATAATTTTTTCGAAGTCAGAATCATAATTCGAAGTCATAATCTCGAGGTGCTCGGGTGCATAGAGATTTGAAAAATCGATACATTCCTCTATATTAGGGAATATTAATATATAACTATTGTCATCAATTGCGCGTTCTTTCATTTCTCTACGTTTAGGTCTTTCGGATAACGCTTTTTTCAATTCAAGGTCTACTTTAATCGCAAGTTCTTCCGAATCAGTACATAGTATAGCAACTGAATCTTCTCCATGTTCGGCTTGCGATAACATATCACAGGCGATCCACTCCGGATTAGATGTCTTATCCGCAATAATCAGAACCTCACTTGGTCCGGCAGGGCTTTCTATTCCAATCTGCCCTACTCCGGCTAAATAAGATTTGGCGGCAGTAACATAACGATTCCCCGGTCCTACTATAAATTCTGCTTTTGTTATTGTTTCTGTACCAAATGCAAGGCCAGCGATTCCCTGCGCGCCACCGACTGTATAAATAGTATCCACACCAGCAATCTGCGCGGCGTAAAGTAGAACGGGATTAAGCCCTCCGTCTTTGGATGGGGGTGTAATTAGAGAGATATTTTTCACTCCGGCTATCTTTGCTGGGATTGCGCCCATTAAAACAGAAGATGGATACAGTGCTTTTCCGCCAGGCGCATAAACGGCTACTGACTCTACTGGGGTATATTTTACTCCAAGCCTATTACCACTAACGGTAACCTCTGTTTTCATTCTGAGTTGTGTCGCGTGAAATTGTCGTATATTTGATTTGGCTTTTTCTAGGGCAATTTTCCAGTCCTCAGGAATATTAGCTTCTTTATCCAGTGTATGAATTCTAAAATCATTCAATTGGATTTTATCAAATTTTTCCGTATAACGACGAATAGCCTCGTCTCCATTTTTTTCCACATCTTTTAAAATAGGAATAACAACATCAAAGGCTTCTGAAATGTCTCCCTTTGCTCGCCTTAAAATTTCTTTGTATTCATTGTCATTTTTTATATTGAGTTTCTTAATTTTTATAGCCATAATAACTATTGATTTTAAATAATCATTATAGAAAAGAAATTTATTTCAAAGCGATTACACTTTAAATTGAATAGTAATCCCAAAAAGGAAAAAATGAAACTTATCACACTAAACTGTAATGGAATTCGATCGGCAAAAAGCAAAGGATTATTCGAATACATAAAAAAAGAAAAACCAGATATTCTTGCTTTTCAAGAAATCAAAGCAGAAGAGTCCCAAATGAATCCTGAATTTTTTTTGGAATTAGGTTACACTGGATTCGTATTCAGTGCTGAAAAAAAAGGATACAGTGGGACAGCTGTATTTACAAAAATTAAACCAAAGTCTCATGTAATTGGTTTAGGTCATAAACTATTTGATGCGGAGGGCAGAAGTATCTTAGTTGAGTTTAAAAACTTTGCATTTATCAATACCTACTTTCCCTCTGGAACGTCTGGCGAAGAAAGACAGGCTATTAAAATGAAATTTTTAGATTATTATTTAAAACAAAAAAAAGAGTGGGAGAAAAAATATAAAAAACTGATTATCTGCGGAGATGTAAATATCGCGCATACACCCATGGATATCCACAATCCAAAAGGAAATGAAAAAAATAGTGGATTTCTACCCGAAGAAAGACAGTGGCTAACAGAATTTTTAGCAACTGGAATGATAGATGCCTTTAGGGCGGCTAATCCTGAAAAACTACACGAATATTCTTGGTGGACTTATAGATTCAATGCAAGAAAAAATAATAAAGGGTGGCGCATTGATTATTTTTTTACAACTAAAAACTTAGCAAAAAATATTCGTTCCTGTTTTATAGATCAGTCTTTAATAGTTTCAGATCATGCGCCTATCGTATTGGAAATGGAGATTTAATTACCTTCTAAGAACTTGGCATAGAGAAAGATTAACCCCTCTAAGATACCAGAATTCGCAACTGCTGCAAAGAACAAGGAATACACGTTCCATGTCAGACTTTGGACGAAAGATTTCCGGTGTGTCAATTCCGAATACGCGGAAACTTCTTGTTATCCGAATATCGAAGCCAAGATTCACTTCGCCTCGGAATGTATCGCCATCAATTACTTCGATGACTTTTGCTTTAAAGATTGATAATGTTTTCATAAGTATAAGTTCCTTGTAGTAACTAACTCTTGTTAGTCTCTAACAGAGTTATTATTTCTAGTTATTAAAATCTTCGTGAGTGGCTAATGGAAACTTTATGAATAAAAAAATACGCAAAAAATATTTTTTAAATTATTACGCAGTTGCACAGTGTAATGCGTATAGTATGTATTAGCCGCTATTTGGTCGTTTAAATATTTTTAAAAAATGAAAGATTTAAAAATCAAGTGAATCCGGAATTTAAAAGCAGTTGTTCGCAATTTGTATATATTACGGATACACTAAATAGTAGACCAAACTGTGGGGTAAAGATTCCTCTAAAGCGCCTAGAATTTTTTTTTGAGGCGGTTTACAGGATAGTTTAGAGGACAGTTTACCCCAATACTAAGTGTATCCGTAACACGAAGGAAATGTAATCCCCCTGCCCCCCTTTGCGAAAGGGGGTTTTGGAGTTGTGGAAAATTATAGGATTATAGGTATATGAAAATAAAAAAAGTAATCCTTCGAACAGCGTCCCCGGCGAAGGCGTTGGTGAGCGTCTAGCGAAAGGGTGGAAGTAAAGGGGATACAGGGGATTATCTACACGAGCTGGAGCGTAAACTTACTCAAATTACTAAGCACACAACAAAGAATAGTCTCAGAACCTTTGAGAGAAAGAAAATACTTGTTATCCTCTACCTTCTTTCCATAGACAAGATTAAGTCCTAGTTTGCATTCTTTCATCATTGCGCCAAATTCCGGTGACGGTATATAGTGATGATTCGCTACTTGTAAAATTTTTGCAGGCTCAAATAGTTCGATAAAACAAGTCTTAGACGTTGTATCCTTTGGATAATTTTCATGCAGTAAAATTCTAAGCTCAGAGGTTTCTACTTTGAATAAAATATTCCTATCCAACTCGTAATGATGCAAAGTAAATTCGAGGACTTGGTTTTCATACTTGTAGGAAAGCAAAATAGAATCACCACTTGTAGAAATGATTTGGTTTAAAGTAAGTTCTGTTGTTTTCATAGATTAAAGTACTCCGCGAATTCTTTCCATTGTCCTCTGTTTACAATTTTATCTTTTAAAAATAAATGTCCATTACATTTTCCAATGGAATAGTAACTCATTTAAGATTACCACCGATGAACACGGATGGACACCGATAAAAGATTTGGGATTATGGTCTACTATGTTTTAAACTAAACAGTCACCAACTTGTCATTCCCATGCGAAGGCGCTGGTCGCGAATACTTGGAGCGAAGGGTGGATTTCTATCGGGAATCTCTACATGTTGAGACCCCCGATTGGAGATTTCGGGGGTGACAGCCATTAAACTCTAAATAGCTTTTGTATTGTGACCTAGATTTTCCCGCGCCCAGATGAGTGCTTTGTTTTTGTCTTGGAATAGGTAATCAATTTTTCCACAATCCTTCTTCGTCAGAGATTGGGAAATGATTCTACCACTGGAAAAGACAGTTTTGAAATCCAGGGTCTCACAATGGTCTAAGAATATTTTTCTTACGCCCTGTAAGAGTTTACAGTATGTTAGTCTTTCGTCTTTCCTGAGACTGATTCCTTCGTCTAGTTTACTTTCTAGATTGCGTAGGATCAGTAAATCATTGTCTGGTTTTGTGGTGTCCATTTGGAAGATGGCGACTATTGTTATTGCGATTGTGAGGATACTCAGGAGTAGCCATTTGGTGGGTTTGGTTGGTTTCTGTTGGGGTGTGTTGGTTTGGATGTCTGGGGTTATGATAAGCATGGGGTTTCTCCTTTTATGGTCATTACTTTATATTGCATATATATACTTAATTATAAAGTATTTTAAAGTATTATACTTTAAAAAGTTCAAAATCGTCAAGATAAAAACTACTTTACTTCGGAGTATTTTGTTTAGGATTGCTTTAAGGAATTATTATGGCTAAGTCAGAAACAAAAACTAAACGTCTCTCTTTTGATGTCTCGGAAGAGATTTATACTGCGATTGAAAACAACGCTAAAAAGGAAAATCGGTCTATTGCGAACTATATGCGGACTGTGATTGAGAAGTTATTGGCGAAGAAGGAGAAGTAAGGAATTTTTAAGTTTGGTACAGATAGATAATCTAAAGCTAATAAAAAAAAATATTATAACCTGCCTTAGCTTCCTTTGTATTTGGAGATGATGTAGCTAGATTGATATCATTCGTTTAACCAAATCATTACATTTTTCTATCAATATATCCAATTAATCATCCCTGATGAAATTGTTTTCTGTAGTTTTACCGTTGACATATTTTAGGAAATGCATCAAATAGCAGCTAGCTACAAAAATCTAGATTGTATACATTAGTTAATATCTAAGGAAGATATATGGGAATAACAGAAGTTTACTATTCACAGGTTAAAAATGTACCTCAAATATTCGATGCTTTGAAACAAGCGCAAGCTCCAGATAAATTCACGACAAAATTTCTTTACGATCTTGGGTTTACGAGTGTAAACGATAGACCCTTTGTGAATGTATTGAAAGCTTTAAATTTTATCGATGAAAGTGGTGCTCCAAAGCAACGCTATTATGACTACTTGGATGATGATAATTCTAAAATTGTTTTAGCACAAGGGATTAGAGAAGCATACTCTGATTTATTTGCTGTTAACCAAAAATCTTATGAGCTCAAGAACGAACAAGTAAAAGGGAAATTAAAGTCTTTATTACAAGGAAAAAAAGGAGATCCGGTGCTTACGAAAATGGCAGCAACATTCGTAACGCTGTGTACTTTGGCTGATTTTACTGGAATTGCTAAAATACATGATAAAGAAAAAAATAAAATTGATGATAATCCAATAAAAACAATAGATCAAAGACACCCTCCTAAAGAATTGTCTTTAAAGTATTCAATTAACATAGAATTACCTACAACTCGTGATAAGCAGGTTTATGATGCAATTTTTAAATCTATAAGAGAAAATCTTTTATGAATCCACTAGATGGTAAAGATAATAAAATTGCCGGTTTTATTTTTAAAGCGCAAGTCCTTCAAGAAAATATAAACAAGCAGTTAACCCCACCTATGCAGTCATCCGAGCTTTCATTGGAAAGTATATCAAAAAAAGTAAGCTTAGATTTTCTCGATAAAGATCTCGTTGACAATTCAAGAAAAATGTCCGCTGTCTATATTGCGATTTCGGCATTTGAAAATATGCTTCGAAAAATTATTAGTGAAATGCTATTAAGTCAAAAAGGTGAAAATTGGTGGAGTTCTGATTCAATTTCAAATGACATTAGAAAAAGAGCAGAGACTAAACAAGCTGACGAAAAGCAAAATAGATGGCATAACCCAAGAGGATTAAATCCAATCTATTTTACTGAACTGAAGGATTTGGTATCTATAATTTGCAATGAGAAGAATTGGACTTTTTTTGTAGATCTTTGCGGGGATCCAGATTGGGTAAGACATAGTGTTAAATCATTAGAGAGATCAAGAAATGTTATCATGCATAGCGGACAGCTAACTCTGGAGGATATCGAAAGAGTTGGAATTACTATTCGGGATTGGATAAGACAAATTGGTAACTAAATTCAACCTTTGTGGTAGCTAAAATATAATGTAATTAACCACTGTTTTGTTAAATTATAGAATTCAATTAGAATGTTTCTGCTTAGTGAGCAAACGAGAGGTTGCCATTTAATGATTTTAAAACTAATAGGAATGGCACCTCCAAAAAAAAATGAAAGCAACAAACTAGAAAATGAACCTTTCTGGAATAAGGAATTAAAAACTGAAATTAGCACTCTAGATCCTCGGCATGGAGTATTTCCAAATTTAGTAATGACTCCATTATTTTCAACCTTACTTTTTATACAGAATAATTCTCAAATTCTAAAGTTTATTAATTTATCCAAATCAATAATTTATGATTCAATTGATGAATACAAATTCAATGTATGGAAAGACGATCCAACAAATCAAGAAGCGGAATTAAATTCTAGTAAAATCCTTACAGAAAAAAAGGAGAATGAGTTTTGGATAAGCTTTGGGTATTCAACATACTTTGCACTTTTATTAAAAATTATAAACGGAGATAATTTACATAAATTATCCAAAAAAAAAGCAGAAAGGTTTGGCATTGAAGTATCGAGGAAATTATTTAATAATAGAATATTTTTAGATAAGAGTGGTATAGAGAAATATCCAAAGACTAAGTCAGCCCAACTTGGATGCTTTCACCATATATCAATAAATTATTGTGAATTTAAAAAAGATTCTGAATTTTTAGAAATTCTTACAGAGTCTATATTCGGAGAGGCGGACATAAAAAAAAGGTTACAAATGGATTCAATAATGAAGGTAATACCCATTCTGCACAATGAAGCATATCAAAATGTTCCTTTTGGTCATCATCAAAATTGTTTTATTCTCAAAAAAGATTTACCAAAGAATAAAATCAAAAGAGAAGAAGAAATTAGCGAAGACTACTTTTTTGAATATATCGGAAAAAACATTTTTAAGAAGATAGAAAAATATTTATAGGTGGGAGATCGTTCCAAAAGAATTAAAGCGCCTTTACTCGGAGGAATTATATTATGACAGAAATTGATTCAGAAATGGAAAAGCAACTTTCCCCCTTGACACAAAAAACCGACCATTTACACTCTAATTTGTCCTAGTACACATTATAATAGTCATAATGAAATCGGACATACCGAAATTATAAATATTCAAACAAGAAGTAAGGAACAAATCAAAAATGGCAGTTAAAAAATCCGAGTTGTATAGTGCTTTGTGGAGAAGTTGCGATGAGTTGCGCGGGGGGATGGATGCAAGCCAGTATAAGGATTATGTTTTGGTTTTGCTCTTTATCAAATATGTAAGCGATAAATACGCAGGACAGGCATTTGCGCCAATCAATATTCCGAAAGGTTCTAGCTTTAGCGATATGGTGAAGTTAAAGGGAAAACCTTCTATCGGGGAAGACATCAATAAAAAAATCATCGGACCGATTAAAGAAGCAAACGGTTTGAGTGGGATGCCGGACTTTAGCGACAAAGAGAAATTAGGCGATGGAAAAGAAATGGTTGAGAAGTTGACTAACCTAATTTCTATTTTTGAAGATAAGGCTTTAGACTTTAGTAACAATCGCGCCGAGCATGATGATATTCTCGGAGATGCCTATGAATTTCTGATGAGAAACTTCGCGCAACAAAGTGGAAAGAGCAAAGGACAATTTTATACTCCCTCCGAAGTCAGTCTTATGATTGCAAAGATTATTAGTTTCCAAATTAAAAAAGTTACTCCAAGTATGATAGGATATGATCCAACCTGTGGTTCTGGGTCTCTGCTTTTAAAAGTATCCGATGAGTTTAATAATGTTATTACACTCTATGGTCAAGAAAAAGATGTGGCTACTGCTGGTATGGCTCGCATGAATATGATTCTACACAATAACCCAGGTGCAGAAATCAAACAGGGGAATACATTGACTAACCCCTTATTTAAAAATGGAAATGAAATCAAACAAGCAGATATGGTAGTGGCTAATCCACCATTTAGTGATAAGAGTTGGTTGACTGGAATGATAATCGACGGAGTAGATGATTCGTTTCATCGTTTTGTTGGATTTGGAATTCCTCCTGCTAAGAATGGGGATTATGCGTATTTGCTGCATATCATTAAATCAATGAAAAGCACGGGCAAAGGGGCTTGTATTTTACCGCATGGAGTTTTATTTCGTGGAAATGTGGAAGGCGATATTCGAACGAATCTAATCAAACAGGGATTTATCAAAGGAATTATTGGACTGCCGCAAAACCTATTTTACGGAACGGGAATTGCTGCTTGTATTCTTATTTTAGATAAAGAAGAAAGCAAAAATCGAAAAGGTATCTTTATGATTGATGCAAGTCGTGGTTTTATGAAAGACGGTGATAAGAATCGTCTGAGAAGTAGAGACATTCATAAGATTGTAGATATATTCAATAGCCACGCGGATTCTGAAAAGTATGCCCGCTTTGTTCCTAATTCGGAAATTGAGGCTAATGGATACAACTTAAATATTTCTCGTTATATCGACACCCAAGAGGAAGAGGACATCCAAGATATAAAAGCACACCTCACGGGAGAAATTCCGAATCGGGATATAGAATCTCTTTCTGGATTCTGGGAAGTCTGTCCTTCTTTGCAAAAAGTATTATTTGGAAAAGGGCAAAACAAAGAGTATTCGCAAATCAAAGTAGAAAAAGATGCAATCAAAACTAAAATCTTTGAACATTCCGAATTTCAGAATTTTTCGCGGGAAGTAGAATCTAAATATTCCAAATGGAAAAAGAAACATCTCACAGAGTTAAAGAATTTAAAAAAAGGATTTAAACCAAAAGAATTAATCCATGAGATAAGCGAGAGTATCCTAAAGTGTTTTGAAGGAGATAAACTCATAGACCAATATGACATCTACCAACACTTGATGGATTTCTGGTATGAAACCATGCAAGATGATTGTTACCTATTATCCCAAGACGGATGGAAGGCAGAAACAAGGCGTATCATTGAAACAGTAAAAGGAAAACCAATAGATAAAGGTTGGTATTGTGATTTGATTCCAAAAGAATTAGTCATCGCAAAGTATTTCCAAAAAGAAAAACAAGAGATTGAAAACCTAGAATCAGAACTTGAATCCAAACAAAGTAGATTAAAAGAAATCGAAGAAGAGAATGGAGGCGAAGATGGATTATTCGCAGACTTCGAGAGAATCAACAAAGCAACAGTTTCTGCAAGACTAAAAGAAATCACTAACAACAAAGAAGCATCGGAAGAAAAAAAGATTCTAGAAGAATACTTACAAGTATCCGAATCCATCCCAGAACTGAATAAAAAAATAAAAGATGCAAACATTGCTTTAGACAAAAAACTACTAGAGAAATATCCAAAACTAAAAGAAGAGGAAATCAAAAGTCTAGTTGTGGATGACAAATGGTTAGCCACACTAGAAAAACAAGTTCATTCCGAAATGGATAGAGTAAGCCAAACAATCAGCCGCAGACTCATCGAACTCGCCGAACGCTATGAAACACCTCTATCTGTTCTAGATACAAAAGTGGAGGAGTTGGAGAAGAAAGTGAATAAGCATTTGAAGAAGATGGGAGTTGTGGAATGAAAAGGAAAACACTGTCTGAATCAGGATTTTCAGGATTTAGGGATTAGCAGGATTATTTAAAGGATTAAGAAAATAAAAAAGGACAATACAATGAATAGTAACAACGTCCCAGCCTGTCGCCTTTACGAAAATACTATCCCAATATTCCAGACAGTGTCCAGAAAATTAGGATATATAAAGAAATTGTGCAACGCACCCTTGCACAAAGACAATGAATCTGCAACTACTCGAAAAATTCGAATAGTTCAAAGGGAAGGTAAGATAAGGACTATATGCAAAAAGAAATTTCCAAGATAGATATTTTTTCTGAGATAAAAGCACTAATAGAGAGCAGTAAACAACAAGTAACCGTTTCTGTAAATGCAGCAATGAGTTTATTGTATTGGAAAATCGGTAAAAGAATTAATGAAGAAGTTTTAAAGAATGAAAGAGCGGAGTATGGAAAGCAGGTTGTTGCGACATTATCGAGACAGTTGGAAACAGAATATGGAACATCTTTTTTGGAAAAGAATCTAAGAAGAATGATGCAGTTTGCTAATGTATTCCCTGAGCAAGAGATTGTCGTATCATTGATACGACAATTGAGTTGGACTCATATTTTAGCTATTCTAGATTATTACATTGATCTATTATTTTATCATCGCAGATTAAAATGCCTAGTTGCGATTGATTTAAAAATCGGAGAATTCGAAGCAGGATTCAAGGGGCAAATGGAATTATACCTCCGCTATTTACAAAAGAACGAAATGGTAGAAGGGGAAAACCTACCCATTGGATTAATTCTCTGCTCCGGCAAAAACGAAGAGCATATCGAACTTCTACAATTAGACACAAGCAATATCCGAGTAGCGGAATATCTCACTTTGCTCCCTTCCCAAAAAGTATTACAAGAGAAACTCCACAAAGCAATCGAAATTGCAAAGCATCGTATGGCGATGAGGGAAATAGAATGAGAAGAGGTTACCACAACAACATCGTAAAGACGCGATGCATCGCGTCTCCACAGTGCCCTCCACAGTCTCCACAGGCATCGAGTCCCCATAAGTATTACAATACAAAAAGGAATCTTAAATGAAAAAAGGCTACAAACAAACAGAAATCGGAATTATACCAGAAGATTGGCAAATTAAAAGTGTTGGAAGTCTTTGTGATTGTATTGTTCCTGGAAGAAATAAGCCAAGGCTATTCAATGGAGATATTCCTTGGATAACAACTCCTGATATAAAAGGAAACAAAGTTAGCACTTCAAAACTTAATTTGTTTATTTCAAAGGAAGAAGCAAAAAAAGTTGGTTCTCGAATAGTTCCTAAAAATTCAATTATCATTTCATGTGTAGGCGATTTTGGAATAGTAACAATGGCAGAAACAAACATCGTTATTAATCAGCAATTACATGCATTCCTACCAAGTAATTTATTAAATCAAAACTATCTGTTATATTCTCTTATAAATCAAAAACAATATATGGAAAATATTGCTACAAAAACAGCAGTTCCATATATGAATAAAGAAAATTGCAATTCAATACCTATCCCCCTCCCACCACTCCCCGAACAAACTGCCATTGCAGAAGCGTTAAGCGATACAGATGAACTGCTAACAACACTAGAAAAGCTCATCGAAAAGAAAAAGCTGATTAAAAAAGGAACGATGCAGGAGTTGTTGACGGGAAAAACGAGATTGCCCGGCTTTAACACCTACAGTAAAGACGCGATGCATCGCGTCTCCACAGGTGTCTCAACAACCATCCCAAGAGGCTACAGGCAAACAGAAGTTGGATTGATACCGGTGGATTGGGAGGTGAAAAGTGTTGGAGATGTAATTACCTTTCAAGGTGGTTCTCAGCCTCCGTTAACAACTTTTCGTCCTGTTTATAAAGAAGGTTATATTAGATTATTACAAATTAGAGATTATAAAACTAATAAGTATGAAACCTATATACCAAAAAATCTTGCTCGGAGATTTTGTAACAAAGAAGATATTATGATTGGTCGATATGGTCCTCCTATCTTTCAAATTTTAAAAGGATTGGAAGGTGCTTATAATGTAGCACTACTAAAAGCTATCCCTACAGACAAAATAGTTAAAGAATATGCTTATTATTTTTTAAAGCAAGATATCATATTCAATTTTGTTGAAAAACTATCTCAGCGTTCTTCTGGACAAACAGGAGTTGATTTACCACAACTAAAATCATATCCTCTTGGTCTTCCAAGTGTGTCCGAACAAACCGCCATTGCAGAAACGTTAAGCGATATGGATTCCGAAATTGAAATGCTAGAAAAGAAATTAGAAAAAACCAAACAGATCAAACAGGGAATGATGCAGGAATTGTTGACGGGACGGATTAGGATTGTATAACGGGGACGTTATTGTTTTACGCGGACGTTATTGTCGTAGAGACGCGATGCATCGCGTCTCTACGTTGTATATAAAAATGACAATGGACGACGGAAAACGACAATGACAAAATTTCAAAATAAATATCGGATTGAATCGGCGCGGGCGCAATGGTGGGATTATTCGAATGCGGGTGCGTATTTTATAACGATATGTACACAGGATCGAAAACATTATTTTGGAAAAATAATGAATGATCAAATGGAATATACCGAAATTGGAAAAATTGTGGAATCGGAATGGATAAAAACCCCGTCCATTCGACCGGATATGAATTTAGAATTGGATGCATTTGTTGTTATGCCCAATCATTTTCATGGAATTATATTTATTGGGGATAATGATTACAATACCGTAGAGACGCGATGCATCGCGTCTCTACAATTGCAACAAAACCAACAACGGTTACAACCACAACGGAAAACGTTGGGTTCGATTGTTCGTGGTTTTAAATCATCTGTTACCATGTATGCGCGGAAAAATAATATTGAATTTGAATGGCAGACCAGATACCATGATCGCATTGTTCGAAACGAGGAAGAATGCAATCGTATACGAAAATATATTCAGGAAAATCCATTCAATTGGCACAAAGATGATTTTTTTGAAGACCTTTGAATTATCCAGATAAGAGGAACAC
>JAGOHK010000143.1 GCA_017996175.1 Leptospiraceae bacterium | reverse complement strand
CCTGTAAGCGGCTAATAAATGATTATCCGATCCTCTATAGTGATATGAACTGCTTCTGGAATTATTCACCCGATGCAGTCTGGAAAGTATTCGAAGAAGGTAGATGGTTATTCTTTAGCAAGATCATTGACTTATCTAGAATTACCGCACTCGATACTACCTCGTTTTTCATGGGAGGGAAAATCCAGTTTTTCCGTATGCCAATTGCTGGAGAGAACACAAAACTATTTACTTGGATAGACAAAGTAGAAAAAATTCGTTTTTATATCAGACAAGATTTAGTTGGCGAAAACGGAGAGTTAATCGCTTCGATGAAAGACGAACAACTGTTTGTCGCACTTTCTACATCGCGTCCAAGAAAAGCACCAACGGAATTTCTAGATACAGTGAGAGATTATGTAGAAATATCATAAAAACGCCCGCGGGTAGTTACCCATGGGTGTTTTTATGATATTATTCTATTTAACATAAAAAATGTCATGACAAATTTTACTTGATGCTTAATAATGTTGTAAGGAGTTTATTGTGTACCGATACCTGACCCCACTGATTGAAGAGGATCTAAAAAGCAAAATGGTCTTTTTAGGTGGTCCAAGGCAGATCGGTAAAACGACACTAGCTATTTCGTTCTTAGAAAACGGAAATCCCGAACATCCCGCCTACATCAACTGGGATTTGTGGATGGACAAGGAAAAATTAATCAAAGGAGAAATTCCGAAAGAGCCAATTCTTATCTTAGATGAAATTCACAAATACCCAAACTGGAGAAATTTAGTAAAAGGATTTTATGATAAATACAAACTCAAAACTAAATTCCTAATAACGGGATCGGCTAATTTAGATTACTACCACAAAGGCGGGGAGTCTTTGATAGGACGTGTGCATTTGTATCGTCTACATCCATTTTCCTTGGAGGAGTTAATCAAAAACGGAAATAAGGAAGACCTAGAAACTCTTTTAAAATTCGGTGGATTTCCTGAACCACTTTTTACCCAAAACGAACAATTCTCTCGAAGGTGGCAGAGAGAGAGAATCAAACGTGTAATCCAAGATGATTTACAATCTCTGGAAAATGTAAAAGAGATTAGTCAATTAGAAATCCTTTTTAGCATGTTACCAAATCGAGTAGGCTCTATGTTATCCATTAATTCTCTCAGAGAATTTTTAAATTGCTCTCATGCCAGTGTAGACAAATGGCTATTAATCGCTGAGCATCTATACCTGACGTTTAGGGTTCCTCCGTATATTCATAAAAATGAACGGGCTATCAAAAAAGAAAAGAAACTCTATATGTGGGATTGGTCTATGTGCGAAAACGAAGGAGCAAGATTTGAAAACTTAGTCGCAAGTCATTTATTAAAATACTGCCATTTCATCGAGGACAGCGAAGGATACGATATGCAACTTCACTACTGCCGCGACCGAGAAGGAAGAGAAGTTGACTTCATTATTACCAAAGATAAAAAAATAGAATTTGCAGTTGAGTGTAAACTCAACGATACAACTCCCTCGAAACATCTATCTTATTTTAGAGACCGTCTCAAAATTCCAAAGTGTTACCAAGTCCATTTAGGCAAGGAGGACTTCGGAGATGATGAGATAGGCATACGCGTATTACCCTTCTGGAAATTTTCTACGGAGATAAATTTGGTGTAGTGAAATTTCTTTCTAGCGCAGAAGCGGCTAATAGTAGTTATTCAGTTTGCTTCCGATAATTATTTACTTGAGTCAAATAAATCAGCAGTATTTGAGTCTTCATCGAGGGTTGTGGTGGTATTAAACTTTGAAAATCCCCCGGTTACAAGTACAAGACCGTTATCAAGTTTTGTCATAGCAAAACTCTCTCTACTATTTGACATTGTATTTCTAGTAATTGCCCAAGTTTTATTAGCGACGTCAAATACTTCGCCAGTAGCGACCGGCTCATAGGTTGAAAGCCCACCAGCCACTAGCACATTTCCATTATCTAATAAAATAACGCTGTGGGATGCTCTTACCCATTTCATACTGGGCAATGGTACAAAGGATTTGGTTGTAACATTAAATAGATCGACACTATTTATAATTTTATTCCCATGCCCTAATCCTCCGGCTAAAAAAACATTTCCATCTTTTAAAATGGTTCCACCCTGATTAATTTCTGCTCTCATCGGAGTGAAGCCATCTGCTAAAGAAAAGCTACTAGTAATTGGGTTATAAATTTCAGATGTGTTAGATATATAATTGTCAGTGGTTATCCCCCCAAAAAGAAAAGCAGTGTTATCATTTAGTAAAGTAGAAAAATGAGTATGCCTAGCAACATTTAAAGTATTCGTAACTGTAAATGATTCTGTAACTGGGTCAAAAATTTCTGCACCGTACGTTATTACCGGATTTTGATCAGTGGTAGTGCCAATAGCTCCACCAGCTATTAATACAGTCCCATCGCCTAATAGAACCGCCGAATGATTGTATCTCTCTGAAAATAATTCTGCGGAAAGACTTGTCCAAATCCCTGTATTAGGATCATAAATTTCTGCGCTTTTCATTGGATAATATCCGTCAAGCCCACCGGCTACTAACACTTTACCGCTATTCAATAAAGTAGCCGTAAACATACCTCTAGGAGAATTCATATTTCCAGTTGCTTGAAATTGCCCTGTATCAGGATCGTAAATTTCCGCCGTATTAGAAAAAATCGAATACCCTCGTTTATTTCCTCCTCCTGCAATTAATACTTTTCCATTTTTTAATTTAACTGATATATGAAAAGATCTTGCGTGAATCATATTCCCTGTCGGCGTAAAAGTTCCAGAAAATTGATTTGAATTCATAACTAAAAATGCCGCAATGAGCCGTGATTGGTTGTTATCTTCTTTAGAAGACTGATTCAAAAACATCTGACAAGAAAAACATAAAAATACTATAATACCGGTAATTATAAATTTCATCATTTTAGAAACTCCAAGAATAATTTTTCTTTCTAGCGCAGAAGTAGTCACTGTAGTTATTTGCATTCAACTTCTCGCATAATTGTCTCATATTCTAATTCCAGAAATTAAAATCGGATTGCTCCTTACTAATAAAGAAATGTTCTGAAGTAAACGTAGTAAAATTTTTCCCCAAAGTTAAAGATCCTACTCTAATCAAGATATTCCTCTAGTATCAAAGAAAAACCCAGCTTTATAAATTGTCAATATGATTTAAAATTCAAAAGCAAAATAAGGGTATCCGCAAAAGAAGATTTCGTAAATAAATTTGACTTTGACTCCTTGTTTTCTAAACCATTCCAATCAAATAAAAAAGTTTAATTTTGCGGAGAGGCAAATATGGAGAAAGCACGGTAATATTTATGATTCTCAAAAGAGGAAAACATGACAAAAGATAGATTTGATATAACCAATGCAAAGGCAATAATGAAGGCAGTTGTTACAATGGAAAACGGAGATTATGACAAACTAGTCTTTAAAGATGTGCCAATTCCTGAATTGAAAGCGGGCGAAGTTCTCTTGCAAGTTCTAGCGGCAGGTGTAAACAACACAGAAATAAATACACGGCTTGGTTGGTATTCTGCGGCTGTTACAGAAAGCACAGCTTCTGTTTCCTCGGAAGAAAAAGAAAAAGCAAAAAAAGCAAAAGATGGAGGTTGGAATGAAGAGACTCCTTTCCCATTTATCCAAGGAACCGACTGCTGCGGCAAAGTAATATATGCCTTTTCGGAGAATGATAAAAACCTAATAGGAAAAAGAGCCTTGATAAGACCTTGCATCCGAAAAGAAGGATGGGATTCCCTTGAAAATATCTGGATGGCTTCTGACTTTGATGGAGCCTTTGCACAATTTGTAAAGATTAAAGCAACAGAGGTTTTTCCAGTAAATTGCAACTGGTCAGACGCAGAGCTGGGAACAATTCCTTGTGCTTACGGAACAGCCGAGAATATGATCCATCGTACAAAGTTAAAAAAGGGCGAACATATAGTAATTCCAGGAGCTTCGGGAGGTGTTGGCTCTGCGCTCGTTCAATTAGCAAAAAGACGCGGTGCTCATGTAACAGCCATCGTAGGAAAAGACAAAATTGACCGTGTGAAAGAGCTTGGGGCTGATGTTGTTATACCTCGCGGGGAAAATCTTTTAAAAGCGATTGGAGAAAAATCTGCTCATGTGGTAATCGACAATGTAGGTGGTTCAGATTTTCCTCAGTTAATGAATATTTTAAAACGAGGTGGACGTTATGCGTCATCGGGTGCTATTGCAGGTCCGATTGTATCTCTCGATATGCGGACCTTTTATTTAAAGGACATAACCTTGATTGGTTGCACCGGTTGGGATGAGCCAGTTTTTCCAAATCTCATATCGTACATTGAGAGAGGAGAAATTAAGCCATTACTTGAAAAGACATTTCCTCTAGAAAAAATTGTAGATGCACAAAAACTATTTTCAGAAAAAAAACATGTGGGCAAATTAGTTCTGATTCCGCCTGATATGAATGAGGAACAAAAGAGTTATTTTTCTTTCTATTTGTAACGGCTAACGCCGTTAAAGCTGAATGTTGACGCTGCCGCTTTGCTTTAAGGGCAAAGCCCTTAAAAATCCCTTTAAGCTTTTTTATTTCAAAAAAAAACTTGAAAATCATTCTCGCTTTAGAATAAGATTGTTAAGGAAATCCAGAAATGAAACTTTGTTTAATTTTTACAATATTAATTTTATCTATAAATCTTTGGGGACAGGAAATTGAGAAAACCCAAAATAAAGAGGAAGACATTGAAATAAAAAAGGATAAAGAGAATCAATCAAAGAAAGAAGAAAGCTCAATTCAAAACGGCTTGGCAAAAGAAGAAGAGTTTTTTAAGTTAGAAGAAAAAATTGCAATTGCCTCCAATATAAAAACAGATTTAAAAAAACAACCTGTTTCTATCTCCATCATTTCTCAGGATCAAATTAAAATGAGTGGAGCAAGAACAATCAATGAATTATTAACTATTTATGTGCCTGGATTTTTTATGGTGGAAGATCATGATGATACGATTGCAGGTTTCAGAGGATTTGCCCCTGATAATAACGCAAAAGTTTTGTTACTTATCAATGGACATAAATTAAACACAGAATGGTTTTGGGGTCCACCTGATAGTTTACTCAATGGGTTAAACATGGATTATGTGCAAAGAATTGAAGTAATTAGAGGACCGGGTTCAGTAACCCTAGGGCAAGGTGCCCTATTAGGTGTGATTAACATAATAACGAAAGATGCCAATAATTCTCCAGGAGTATCTACCGGAATATCACAAGGGGCAAATAATTTTACAAAATACTTTTTACAAGGAAGTGGTTCTGGAAAAGAAAACCCGGATTTAAAAGTTTTTTTACAATATTCCTCAGCAAAGTACAACGGGCAAGAAATACGTTCGGAAGGTTGGGCTAAAGCTAAAACTTATGATGGAACGGAAGGGCAATATGATGTTTTTAAAGGGAGAACAGCTATTATCCCAAACTCAGAACTAGGAAACTCAGATCTAGTTTTAGGAACTCATGGAAACCAATCTCTGATTACACAAAGAACTATTTCTTCAGGAACCCAAAGAATTAAAAGGGCTAATCAAGATATACTGCTCGGAACCATTCATTATAAAAATTTTGAATTTACCGGATTACATTCAGATCAAACAAGAGATTTGTATAATTTTTATAGAGACAGAAATAAATTAAAGAATGTAGTAAAAAATGGACAAATTACACATACGTTTGATGTGAACAATAATATAACTATTAAGTCGAAAGCAAATTATACACAAGATGACATCTTCCTAAAATCATTACAAGGAAATACGTTAGGTGGAACAAGAGAGACTCGATACGGTGGATCTGTCATATTTACTCTAAAAGATTTTCCCAAAAATAATGAAATGGCTTTGGGCGTTGAGATAAGAAAATTTGATATGGGTCAATCAAATCAGGAGCATAATAACTTTATCCTCAATTACTCCGATAAAAGTTTATTGAATTCTCCCAATTACAATAATCGGTATGTTTATCCGGGTTCGATTGCAATGAGTAGTTTGGTGTTGGAAGATTTTTATAAAATAAGTGATAAAGTAGATTTGTTCGGAGCTATGCGTTATGATAAACACCCTCACTGGGGAACTAACGTTGCACCAAGATTCGGAGCATTGTACAATCCTTTTTCCCATTTACGATTTAGATTTTCCTACCAAGAAGGTTTTAGAGGTGCGGTTGGTGTTTCGTATTCAGGTGGATTTCAAGGAGATGGTTTTTTAAGAATTCAAAATTACCCTTACATTGAATCTTCCTCCATTCCCAATTCTTATGATTCTTCCGGAAACCCAACCAATTTTTATTCTTCTCCCTCCAAAACAAAACCAGAAAAAATGAAAAGTTATGAATTTGCAATCAGTTATGATTTTCTAAAATACTTTCATTTGGAATCTATTCTATTTTACAATAAAATGCGAAATATCATTGATGTTGGAGTCCTTTATGCTGATGCCAATCAATATAAAATGCCAAATTTAGGCTCAGATATTCCAGGTGATTGGAATGGTTACTGGTTCTATAAAAATTCATCCGGAGAAATAAGACAAGGTGGTGCAGAAATTTCTTTAGGTTATAAAAGTTCTAGATTTCAATCTACACTCAGTCACTCTCTTGTCAGATTAATTTCTGCATCAAACTCTCAATTCCAAAGTATCTATTTGAGTTCCGATAAAAATAATCAACACTTCCAAGGTTATCCTGAAAATGTAACTAGATGGGTGAATCACTGGAAAACAACGGAAAAAATTTCCCTTTTTCTAAACTATTTATTTTATCCCAGTTGGTATTCCCCTAGAGGAAATAGAGTAATTGGAAATCATTTTATAAATTTAGGCGGATATATAAAAATTTCACAAAATATAGAATTAGGATTTATTCTAAAAAATGCAATCAACCAATTGAACTTGTATCCAATGATTAGCAATGCAGGAGGACAAGATCTCTCAGACGGCACACCTTCTGTAGAAAAAAGAACTTACTGGATTACATTGAATTGCATTTTTTAATGATACTGCTGGGACAATGTCTTGAACTAATTTTGAAGTAATCTTTCCAAAGAGAGAGCTAATAAAGAGATTTGAATCAATTACGACCGTCAAGCAAACTGTTCCTTTCTGAAACTTTCAATCTCTGCTGTTATTTCGTCATTAGTTATATTCAAACTCTCACCAATTTGTAAGAATTCATTTAAAAGAAATTTGAATTCAGAAAATTTCTTCAATTCGACAAATAGAGCTTTTTTTCTTCACTTGGCAATTGTAAAATTAACTCAACAATTTGACTAATTCCGATATTTAATTTTGCTGGCATTTGAAATTTCCTCTAGCCTAATTTCTGTTGTATAATCCATAAAAGTCAATTCCTTTTTCTTTCTAGCGCAGAAGCGGCTCACTGTCGCTATTTGCATTCAACTTCACTCATAGTTCTATCCCATTCTATCCCAGTTTAAAGCAAAATCGGATTGCCCCTTTTTCATTAAACAACAAGTGTTTTAAATATTTTATGAACGAACGGGATAATATTCGACTGGTGTCCAATTCCAAGAATATTTAGATTTTTTCTTGACAAATCTCATACTTTACGAAAAGTTAAGTATAGAATGATAAAGTCTTTTAATGATATTGAAACAGAGGAAATATTTAATGGATACTCAGTTAAAAAATTTAAGGCTATTGAAGATATTATTAGAAGAAAACTAAGAGCTATCGACTCAGCTAGTCAACTAAAGGATCTTAAAAGTCCGCCTGGAAATAAGTTAGAAGCCTTAAAAAATAAAGGAAAAAGTAAAAACAGAGATGGTCAGTGGTCTATACGGGTGAATGACAAGTGGAGAATTTGTTTTATCTGGGCTGATGATGGTGTTTACGAAGTTGAAATTGTTGATTATCATTGATTATTGGAGAGTAAGATGAAAAAGAAAACTATAAAAAATCCTCATCCGGGAGATGTTTTAAAATACGATTATTTGGATGAATTAAATATTTCTGCTTATAGATTATCTAAAGAAATAGGCGTATCAGAAAGTTTAATTTCTCAAATTATAAGCAAAAAAAAATCCATCACTCCAGATACTGCGTTAAGGCTTTCGAAATATTTTGATACAACCCCTGATTTTTGGCTCAATTATCAAAGAGCATTTGACCTTGAAGAACTTGAAAGGGAAAATCAAAAAGAGTATAAAAAAATTAAACCTCTAAGCCTTCAACATGCGTAGAATATCTAACAAATAAAGAATCATCCCAATCCCATAAATTAAAAGCTGAAAACATAATCGGATTGCGACTCTTTCATAATAAATGTTTTGATCTAAACGAAGTAAAATGTTTCTCCATTTGAAAAGGTCGATGTTCCTTGTCCGTTGTTACAATTGCCATCTATGCAACCAACTTAAACTTTTGATTCTTTAATTGGTTTTTCATTTTTAATTTGCTCCGTTGAACAATTTAACATAAATACGATTGTTAGAATAATTATTATTAGTTTCATTACTTCAATTTAAACTTTTTATCTTAGCAGTAAAGTTTTTTTCCAATCTACCATTCAATTCAAAACTTTCTGATTTATTATGTAATTAAAAAGGAAAAAATAATGGTTGAGATAGAGAGAGAAAAGGGTGAGGATAATAAGAATAATCCTTTTAAGAAAAAAAGAAGGAAATCAAAGTTTCCTTTGTTACCAGTCAGTTTTTTTCCAATCTAACAACCAATTCGAAACTTTCTGATTTATTATAAAAATAAGCAGGGATAGACTTCTCGCGATCTAAGGGTCCTCGAAAAGTTTTAAATCTCTCTTACTAAAATAAAGTAATGGAAAGGTAAAACAATGTATAGAAAAATTAAAGAAGTGATAATGGAATTTAAAAAGTATGACAGAGATTTAAGTAAGGAAGAAATTGAAAAAGAAGTCTATAACGCGGTTAAGATTGAATACCCTTATGTGAAATTATCTATTGTAAGAAGAGAAGTAAATAAACATTTCTAAAATGAACATTCAATAAAACCTTTCCCATTTTTGGGAAAGGATCTTTACGAGTCAAGGGAGAAAGCAAGGATCTTTCTTTTCCATGTCCGAGCTTGACGACAAAGGTATAATTTAGTCTACATTCCCGTTTTAGGGCTACGTCTCATCGGCTAAAAAGACCGATGAGAAAACAATCAAATAACCAAATTACTAAGCACGGTCAGCGAATACAACGCACATGTCTATCTTGGAACGTATTGGTGTCGTAGGCAGCGCCATTGGCCACATCGACAAAGTAAGCGCCTTCATTTGAATACGCTTCAGAAGTCCAATGAAAGCTATTAGTTTGCGTTTGCCATTTTTCCAATAAACCTGCTTTTTGTGCAGTCACTAACTCATCTCTTATCGGAAGTCGCATCCCAATACCCGCACATTTTGCCTTCGCATCTTTCCAATTCAGATTGCCTTGGTATGCACTCCATTCGTATGTATGTGGCGATGGTTTTACGGCTACTTCTTTTTTTTCAATAAGTGCTGAGCAGTTTGAAAAAAGAATTAAGGTAATTAGTATTAGAAGTTTCATTCCCTTACATTCATTTACCTATTAGCTGTGTCAAGATTATTTTATTTCCGGTGGTTCGAGTCTAGGAAGGTTTTTAAAATTTGGTTTTCTTTCTAGTAATTTGCATCCAACTTCTCTAATAATTCTTTTCCATTCTCTCCCACAAATTAAAAGCTTAAAGCAAAAGTGAATTGCCTTTCTCTCTTACAGAGGTGTTTTGAGCTAAAGGGGGGAAATTTATGAATATAAAGTGGGGGAAGATTTTAAATACCTAGATGTTATTTGGATTACTAAAAAAGTAACAAACAAAAATGGATTGTTTTGATTTAGCCAGAAAGTGATTAGAGAATAATATTAATTAAACTCTAACGTCTTCTTCGTGGCTTATATACCCTTTGCCAAAAGTAAATTCGGATTTGATTCTAGATAGCCCAGGCAATTGGGAATACCTCTTTTGCGAAAAATAGTGGAACTTATTTATTGGTGTGGTATATAAGCAACCCCTTTCCTGTAGGAGAGGGGCTTCCCTGTATTAGCCTCTCAACCCCAAAGAAGTGGGGGAGAGGTCAAAAGTCCAACTACTTAGTCAACAACCCACCATGTGTAACAAAAAATTCAACAAACACTAGACTGATAATAGCCATGAGTTTGATTAGAATGTTGATAGCAGGACCAGAGGTGTCTTTGAACGGATCACCCACAGTATCCCCTACTACGGCAGCTTTGTGTAAGTCGGTTCCTTTTTTGCCAGCAGCTTCGATGTATTTCTTTGCGTTGTCCCAAGCACCGCCTGAGTTCGCGCTAGAAATCGCGAGAACAACTCCGGAGACTAACGCACCAGCGAGCATTCCCGCTAAGCACTTAATACCGAATAGCCAACCAACTAAAAGTGGGGATAAAATCACGAGTAGCCCCGGAGCTATCATCTCACGAAGTGCTGCGGTAGTGGAAATATCTACACATTTTTTGTAATCAGGTTTACCGGTTCCTTCCATAAGACCAGGAATGGTTTTAAACTGACGACGAACTTCTTCTACCATGTCTTTAGCCGCGTCACCCACTGATTTCATAGTGAATGCAGAGAAGATAAACGGAAGCATCGCTCCAAATAAAAGTCCACCGAAAACGAGAGGATCTAAAAGTTCAATCGTTCCAATGCTGGAATCTTGTAAACGAGAACGTGTGATGAAAGCAGCAAAGAGTGCAAGTGAGGTTAACGCTGCAGATCCGATAGCAAAACCTTTTCCAACGGCAGCAGTAGTGTTACCCGCAGCGTCTAACGTATCAGTTCTATCTCTTACGTCTTTTCCGAGTTCCGCCATTTCAGCAATCCCACCCGCGTTGTCGGATACTGGTCCGTATGCGTCAATGGTAAGACCGATTGCGATAGTAGAAATCATTCCAAGAGCCGCAATTGCAATTCCGTACATTCCAGCTAACATACTGGAACCAACGATTGTGATTACAAGTAATACAACAGGAACTACAGAGCTTTTATAACCAAGAGCAAGACCGTAGATGATGTTAGTTGCCGCCCCAGTGTTACAAGCATCAGCTACTTCCCGAACTGGTTTGTAAGAATGAGAAGTAAAATACTCAGTGATCATCCCGATAAACATTCCAGAAAAAAGTCCAAGAACTAAACAATAATACACATCCATTGGAGTGATTTGTTTTCCAGCGATTTCAAATGGAACCATGAAACGAGTAGTTACAAAATACATAACAGCAGCAACGATAACAGTAGAAATCCAAAGTTGTCCTTTGAGAGTTCCTTCTACACTTCCACCTTCTTTCACTCTCGCAAAAAAAGTTGTAAGTAAACAAGCAGGTATTCCAAACGCAGAAATTAATACAGGATAAAGTAAAGCGTCTGTGTTTCCACTAAGTGCAGTTGCAGTAGCACCGATAACAAGAGCCGCGCAAGTTGCCTCAGCCGCAGAACCAAAAAGGTCAGCACCCATACCAGCGATATCACCCACGTTGTCTCCAACGTTATCCGCAATCGTTGCCGGATTACGAGGATCATCCTCAGGAATTCCTTTTTCTACTTTACCAACTAAATCAGCACCTACGTCAGCGGCTTTCGTGTATATACCACCACCCACACGAGCGAAGAGTGCAACCGAAGAACCACCCAGACCGAATCCAGCGAGTGCTTCCATAAGAACATGTTTTTCTACATTTGGAAATGCTCCTGTGAAAATGAGGAAAAGAATGATTAGCCCAAGAACTGCCATTCCAATTAGTCCAAATCCCATTACCGCACCAGAATCAAATGCAACTCTGAATGCCTTGGAGATAGATTCTTTTGCAGCTTGTGCAGTGCGAACATTTCCCATAGTTGCGATTCTCATTCCGATAAATCCAGAAAAACAAGAAATGATAGCTCCCGAAATAAAAGCTATAGCAGTAAAAAGACCCTCGTTGAAATCAGGAGTCTTTGGATTGTCCAAGAGAAAAAATATAACTACTGTCATGACAGCGATGAAAATACTAA
>JAGOHK010000142.1 GCA_017996175.1 Leptospiraceae bacterium | reverse complement strand
AGCTTATTTTATTCATCCGCTCTTTGTCTTTCAAAACATCTTGCGTAACTATATTTTTACTATCTGCATAATTCAAGATTCCGTATTCAGTGACTTTAAAATTTCTTCCTGATTGAGAATAGACAACGAGTGGAATAAATACGGAAAATAAAATAACTATTTTTCTAATCATAGTTTTGAATCCTGTCTTACTAATTTTTTTAGTTCTGGAATCTTGGGGTTATCGGGAGAAAGTTTTTCAGCCATTTTTAGATCCAAAAAAGCATTCACATAATCTCCCTTTTTGTAATACACAAGCGCACGGTTGTAATAGAGATCAAACGACTCGGGCTGAATTAAAATTCCCCTATTGAGATGAATCATAGCAGAGTTGTATTCCTCTTTCATGTAATGTGCAATTCCCAAATACAGTTCTGCAACATACATAGAAGTATTCTCACGCAGTACATCCTTCAAAATTCCCTTTGCTTCTGCGTATTTTTTCGTTTTAATTAGAAAAACCGCGTAGTTGACTTTGACAATTGGATTTTCAGAAGATAGTTTCATAGCCGTTTTATGTGCTTCCTCTGCTTTATCGTATTTTTTCACTATGAGATAGACTTGCGCCAAATTAGAATATACCATTGCAGATTTGCTATTTAAAGAAAGGGATCTTTCAAATTCATCAATCGCCTCTTGGTAAGACCCCATCGACAAATAGGTAATTGCCAGTTCATTATAACAGTCATGTGTATTTAATACATTACAAATTCGAGTGTAAACCCGCACCGCATCTTCATAAGAATTTTTATCCAAGTAGAGTTTTGCAAGAAGTGTTTCAGAATCGATGTCGCTAGTATAATTAGACTTTTGCAAAATTTCAATTGCTTCATCGAACCTACCCGCTTCCCGTAACTTACGAACTTCTTCTAAATTGTCTGCATACATTTCTATTTTTAAAATGAAAATAAAAATAATAAGGACTGACAAATAGAGAATTTTCATAGTTTTATTTACAAAACTTCCAACTCCACGTAATAACCACCGTAGGAGCGAAGATTGATTACCCCCTTTTCGAAAAGTAAATATTGACCTTTTACTCCGACTAATTTGTCCTCAATCGGTTTTGCCTTATCCGGTTTATAGGAAACTTTTTTGGTAGGATAGTTTAAAATTGGATACTTAATTGTAGTAATTTCTTTTGGTTTTAATTCTTTATAGTCCTCTACTAATTCTTTTAATTGAATTTTAGAAAGTAACTCTTCTTTTTTCTGAAACAAATCCAATTCAATAGAATCGGAGCTAATCATCTTTTGCCACGAAGTTTTATCTGCTACATATTTCGCCAATTCATTTTCTACAATCCCCGAATCTCTCCTAGAGGAAAATTCCAAAACTGGAATCGCAAACATAGCGCCCTGGTCTACCCACCTTTTAGTAACAGGGTTTTCTTTTGTTATCCCCACCTTTACTCCGCTTGTATTGGCAAGGTAGAGTGTATGTTTTTTAAAACAATTTTGTAAACCCCACTCAGGCTCACGACAAGTTCCCAGGTGGTGGTGACAGGTTTCCGGTTTCATGATACAAAAATCATTACTTGCCAGATTCATAAAACAACTATAACAAGACCCTTGATTAAAACTTTTTTTAGTCATTCGCCCACAGTCTACACAGCGAATTTCTTCCGTGAAGGTAAGTTTTAATTTTTTTCCAAGAAGTGAGTTTACAGTAAAATCACTTCTTATTTCTTTTGTTTCTGCTTTCTGTGTTTTTTTTGTTGATGGATTATATACCGCCAGAACGAGATAGTAGGTAACAGGGTTTAGCCCCTCATGTTCCATCATTCGTAAAAAACCTTTCATTGAAAATTAATCCTCTTTGCAAAACTCACTTCTTTAGTTTTATCCAACTTAACTACAAGTATAGAAATTAATGTTTCTTCTCCCTTCGCACCTTTCCATTTAAATAAAACTACTTGGTCTTTGTATTTATAATGTGAAATGTAATTATTCTTTAGATAAAAAACTTGCAGCATATCTTCATTAACCGTTCCGTCAGAACCTTGGTCTTCTCCAACTAAAAATACTTTTCCACCAAAAGAATTTTTTTCTTTAGAAACTCGAATCCCTACTCTTCCACCTGCACCTGTTTCACTATTTATATCTTCTACACTTTTTTTTATGGAATGTTCATCGGATAAAAAACTACAAGGAAATTGTCCGGGTAAATCAGGAAATCCTTCTTGGCACATAGAATACGGCACAGTTATTTCCTTGGAATAAGTAAAACTAGTTGAGTTTGTTTTTTTAACTTTATCGTAATCGAATTCTTTTAAAGCATTTTCCCTATCTTTCTTCAAAAGTTTTTCCCATTGTCCCTCAGCACTTAAAGAACTAAAAAAAAGTATTAGAAAAAAAATTCCTAATTTTTTTGTATGTATTTTTTTTGTATTATTCATTATCCTCTCCAATTTAGTAAATGTAATATTTCTTTATTTTGTTTGCATAATTTTCTTCCGTATTTTTTAGTTTGGAAGAAAAGGTTTCGTAGGTTAAATTCGCATCAATTGATTTTCTAAATCCGTCATTTCCCCATAAACTATCTACAAAGTACTTTTCGTTGTAACCATTCCATTTAAAATCCCGTTTGTATTTTTCTTTCATTAATTTAATTAGATTGTATGCTAATTTTATCGGATTATAATTCAAATTCACAACAGTCATCCTAAGCCCACGACAAATTTTATCCTTATACGGACCAAAAACTGGCTTAAAAAAAACAGGTTGGAAGTAATAATCGTTCTTAGAATCCGCCTGGAGAAGGCTCGCAAATTCCTCAGAATCTCGAAACCAAGGAGCACCAAAGTATACAAATGGAGCCTGAGTCCCCCGACCAACCGAAACATTTACACCTTCGAGCATAACTAAAGCCATATAATTGCGAGCTGAGTCCAAGTTCGGTAAATTAGGAGAGGGTGTATTCCAAATAAGTCCAGTTTTTTCAAATCGCATTCCTCTTTTATAATTCTCAACTGGAATAACCTTTAAGTCAATTCGATTTCCCAAATATTCTGAGTTATAATACTTTGCAGACTCACCAAGAGTAAGCCCTGTAAAAAATAAAAGGGGAAAATCAGCGGCAAAGTTCTCGTAACCGGATTTTAGCTCATCTCCAGATGTAGGAATTTCAATCCCCGGACTTACATGATCTAGAAGAACGAATTGAATTTTTTTATTCGGTACTTGATCCATGATTCGTTTGAGAACTGTTAAATATGTATAACAGCGCATACCCATATCCTGGACATCAAAAATCACAGCATCCACTCCATTGAGTAATAGCTGTATGTCGCTAGGTTTTAATTTATAAATATGATAAATCGGAACGTTAAAAGTGGAGTCAATCGTAACCGGTGTAGAACTAAAATCTTCGTCCAACCCTAAAAATCCGTGCTCTAACCCAACTAAGTATTTTAATCGAATTTCATACTCCGAAAATTTCTGCATTATTTTTTCCGGGTTAATTCCAATACCGGAAGGATTAGTAACTAACAAAACTTTTTTCTTAGCAAGGGATGGTAGTATTTCTTTATAAAACTTTATACTAGAAGGTTTTACTTCCGAAACTGTTGGGTGTATTCGAATTATACTTTCATTTTCCGATGATTTACAATTCAGAACTAAAATTAAAATTACAAAAAGAATTCTTATACTCATATTGATTTGTGGATTTGATTTTTTTCCTAAGAGTCCATAGAAATTTATGGATAGGAATTAGAAAGCAGTTTTATTTGTATTGAAAATGCTCGTGCGGTTAACTAATCCCGCACGAGCATTTTCAATAGATTCTTTTTTAAATTAGAAAATTAAATACTTTTATTTGCCAACGAGAGCAGTTGTTAAACTTGGTTGATCAATTTTTCCAAACCAAATAGACCAAGTAGCTTTCATAAAATCAATCCCTGCTACAGAAGAAGTTTTTCCACCGTAGTTACAAGTGGTAGTTTTAGTTGCCGCATTATAAGAAATCGTAATCGTATCGTTTTCTTTTAAATCACCAGTTAAAACACTACTAAATGTATTCTGGTTTGCAGTATTTGAATAACCATTGAGTGCATACGCTTCATTAAACGCATTGGAAATTTTAGCCGCTTCTACGTCTCTTTTCATCTTCAAAATGAGCCGTTTATCGGTATCAGCATTGATAAACTCGGCTGCTGATCTTGTAGCAGGAATATCCTTCATTTGGTGTGTAATTGCGTAAACATTTACACTCACAAATGCGATCTTTTTTACTCTAATTGCAGAGCCAGTTGTTGTAAAACTTGCTGCTTGTGAAGCGATTTCCATACCTAACACTAGAAAGGAAATTGCAATCACGACTGAACTGATTATTTTTTTCATTGAATCCTCCATAAACTTTATCTTAGACAAGTTTTACATAAGGGCAAAAAGAAAAAAAGTTTAAAATAATTTTTTCTAAAAAAAAGTTTTTTAAGGCTGAATTTTAGTAATAAACTTTAAATCATCCTTGTTAAAAATACGAATATCAACTGCGTTTCCATTTTCTGCTTTGCCAGTTACGTAAATCTTTTTACCATAAAAAGTAAGGTTTGAATCTGGATTGATTTCTTTATCTGATTTTAAAATGCGACGAAGGGATTTGTCGAACTTAGAAATATAATAACCACCTTTTTCAAATTCAAAGGCATACAATTCGTCTCCAACGATTTCGATTACAGTTCTAGAAAATACATTGCTAGTTGACTTTCCTACTTCTTTTAGGTCAGTTTTACTCATTAAATACAGTTGATGCTCATCTTTATGCCCATCTTTAAACCCTACTACAACGATATTATTTCCAAACTCTTTGAACTGACGGCTACAGATTTTATTAAAATCACTTTTTAAAACAGCGTCATCTTTGGCTGGATCTATCAAATGTAGCTCGCTATTAAAATGTCCTTCGGCAGTGTCATACTTTACTACTTTCAAAAATACAATTTTCCCATCGATGACATTTTCGGAAAATTCTTTCTTCTTAGCTTCTGCTTCGACTTTCTTGGCTAATTCTTGTTTAACGACAGCTAATTCTTTTTCTACTTTTTTTATTTCAGCAGGTTCTCGTTTTGTTTCGGGAGCTTTTTCAACTGGTTTTACTTCATTTTTGGTGACAACAGTTTCTTTAGGCTGCACCACTGTTTTAACCGGCTCTGTTGGTCTTTCTTTTACTACTTCTTTCGGAGTTTCTGGTCTAGGCTCGACCTTTTTTGGCTCGGTGACTTTTTTTACTTCGGCAGGAGTTTTATTTTCAATTTCTTTTTCTTTGAGAGCAATCTTTTCTTCTTTTACTTTGAGTTCTTCTTTTTTTGCCTCGATTAATTTTTTCTCTTCAATAATTTTTTCTTTTACGACTTCTTCAAATTTCTTTTTTTCTTCGAGTCCATTTTTTTTCTCTTCGATGATTTTATTTACTTCTTCTCCGAGCTCATCGAGGGTAACATCAATTTCATTCTGTTTTAAAATATTGGTTTCTAAAGGAATAATGATTTGTGTTCTTCCAGGCCAGTCTCGGTAGGTTTTCCCAATACCAGTACTATTTACTTTTAAGAGATCTGTGAGATTATTTGCATATTTGGATTTAAAATAACTTTTTTCATTTCGATGCATTGCATTGTAATACAAAACATAAAGAGCAATGATGTCCGCTTTTTCTTCAGGATAGCCAAATGAATTTCCAATATAGGAAGAAAGAATTCGATATATCGAGTTGATATGCCCAAAACTAGAATCTTCATCTAGAGAAATTAAATCTCCTCCAAACAAACCATTCTTATCCGCAAGGACTCTACGAGCAGAAACTCCTTTATGTTCATGAACTTGAGTTGGATCGGATTCTACCATTTGCGAAAGACGTTTTCCAATCGTATCATTTTGTTTTTTGACTGACTCGGCAGCACGCTGATTGGATCGGTTAGTGAAACGGATTTTTTCTGAATCGCGAATTTCACTTTCTCCTAGTCTAGCCTTTTGGGCAAAAACTGAAAAACCATTCAAAAAGACAAAGAACATAATTAATTTTAAAGCTGAATTCATAAATTACACTTCCTAAAAAAGTAAGGGGTAAAGCAATAACAAAAACGGAGAAATTCCCTACTTTAGAATGTCGGATTTGAAAAGTAAAAGATTGATTTTGGAGGAAATATTTATTTGATTTCAAACCGATAGTAAAAATTCTATTATTTATGAACCCTACGAAAGTGAAAGTATACAATTTTAACGCAGGTCCCGCCATGCTGCCTGCTCCTGTAATGGAATTAGCCCAAAAAGAATTCTTGGATTATATGGGAACC
The DNA here is from genome assembly GCA_017996175.1 of Leptospiraceae bacterium. Lineage (GTDB taxonomy): Bacteria > Spirochaetota > Leptospiria > Leptospirales > Leptospiraceae > UBA2033. The sequence goes on along the minus strand of JAGOHK010000142.1, from coordinate 5,732 downwards.
GGAATGTCTATTATGGAAATGAGCCATAGAGGCTACCATTTCGATGAAATTCTTACTCTGGCAGAGAAAACTCTTCGAGAATTACTTTCAATTCCTGAGAACTATTCCGTGATTTTTTATCCCGGTGGAGCAACTCTTCAGTTTTCTGCCGTTCCACTGAACCTTCTTAAAAAAGGGGAAACTGCTGATTTTGCGATAACAGGAGTTTGGGCAAATAAGGCAGAACAAGAAGCGAAGAAGTTAGGGTTTCAAACAAATATTATTTACGACGACAAAGCAAACAACTACTCTCTTGTTCCAAATCTTTCGGATGCAAATATAAGCGCAAATGCAAAATATCTTCATATCACATCAAATAATACAATCTACGGAACACGTTACAAAAATCTTCCCAAGATTAAAAGAGTTCCAGTCGTTGCAGATATGACAAGTGACCTACTATCTAGAAAAATCAATGTAGAGGACTTTGGAATCATTTTTGCTGGGGCACAAAAAAATATTGGACCCTCAGGACTTACCATTGTAATTATTCGAAATGATTTAATAGATGCGACTAAAGAAAGTATACCAGTACTTCTAAATTACTCCACAATGGCAAAAAATAAATCTCTCTACAACACCCCTCCAACTTATTCAATTTATATAGCGAAATTAGTATTCGACTGGTGTAAAAACATGGGGGGAATAGAAACACTGGAAGACATAAATGAAAATAAAGCGAGAACACTTTACAGCTTCATCGACAAATCACGATTATACTCTTGTCCGGTAAAAGGAGATCATAGGTCTTCCATGAACGTAGTATTTCATTTGAAAGACAAATCACTCGAAAAAGAGTTTACATTCTCCAGCGAAAAGAGAGGCTTACACGGATTACCCGGACATAGAGACGCAGGCGGGTTTAGAGCTTCGATTTATAATGCTATGCCACCAGAAGGTGTAAATGCCCTAATAGAATTCATGATAGAATTCGAAAATAAACATTAAACTCAGGATGAATCAAAATGAAAATTTAACGAACCAGTTCATTTCCATTAAGGAAGCTAGTTGGATTTCAGTTCTATTAGTAGTCTTGATGTTTGTTTTTTCTTTACCAGGAATTTTTATAGAAAATGTTTTAGCCAAAGGTTTTCTAGAATTATTTTCTTATATTTCTGCGTCCTGTATATTAATTTTTTTAGTTTTAAAAAAGCATAATTATATTAAACTATCCTTTTCTAAGATTGGTAAGCAAGATTCTTTATTATTAATTCCTCTTGCATTGTCCTTAGTAATTCTTTCCGAATTTCTTATAGGGCTAATTCCAATAAACCCCAAAATGGCAGAAGTATTTACCGGGATTTTTTCTTTTTCTCCCGCAATGTTTATACTCACTGTTATTTGCGCCCCACCCTTAGAAGAAATTATTTGCAGAGGAATTATTCAAGAGGGATTAAGTAGAAACTATTCGATCGTTAAGTCCATCTTTTGGTCTGCTTTTTTATTCGGGTCAATTCATTTAAACCCGTGGCAGTTTGTAGCAGGATTTCTAATTGGACTTGTCTGTGGATGGGTTTTTTATTTATATAAAAATCTTGTTCCAAGTATATTGATTCATTTTGTAATAAATTTTGTATCAATGCTCGGTCAAATTTTTGTTCCCGAGCTAAGTCACTTCGGGGATAATACCACGAAACTCTTGCTTGGGGGAAATGAATTGATTTACTACTCAGTTCTTTTTGTTTGTACAGTTATTTTTTCTATTTGTATATTTTTTATCCACAAAAAAGTACCAAGTCCGAGCATTCAAACCATAGCTCAAACGACATTCTAGCCGTCTACCCTCCTCTGAGAAAATACAGAGAGGTATCGCACAAAATCACAGTAAAATCAACGATTACATAATTAATAGAATCAATACTATCTGAGTCCTCGCTTGTTAATATTTATTTGTGTGTAGTAAATGACGGTTATTCCCTAAAAAATGAATTGTAACTTTTATAGTAACATATTAAGCTGACAAAAAAAGGAGTAATTTATGAGACAAGTTTATTTATTCATTCCCATTTTATTAGCATTAACTTTGATTAGCTGCAACAAGGTTAAGGAAGAACGTTCCATAAAAGGAAATCTAATTTTCGTAATTGGAAACGTAGAGATAAGTAATAAAGCAGGCAGTAATCCGGCAAAAAAAAATGACCCAATCAGTGAAGGGGATACGATTAAAACTGGTGACAAATCCGTAGCCGTAATCCAGTTCGAAAACGATGCTGCATCGGTTGAAATCCAAGAAAACGCAGAATTTAGTATTAGTAAGTTCAATCCAAGAGAACAAGAGCTAATATCCGCCAAAGGAAACTTTTGGATTAAAGCAAAAAAATTAAACAAAGAATCAAATTTCAACGTGGTCATGCCAACTGCCGTTGCTGGAATTCGAGGGACCAGCTTTTACGCTTTTGAAGTAAAAGAAGAAGGCATACATGGTATTTGCCACTGCCAAGGTGCCGTCGACTTCCAAGATAAAGTTACCAACTACAAAGGAAACCATGATACCGACTACTCTGTATTAACCCGAAATGGAAAAACAATTACCTTAACACCAGAAGACTTCAAAGCAGCAGGAGTAAAATTTAATTCCATCGAACATAAACATAGCTCCATCGATAATAGCCCCGTCGGAAAAAAAGGAGAACTCACCGATGAACAATTCATGCGATTAAAAAAAATTGCACTGAAAAAATTCGCAGAAATTTAAAAAGTTTATCACCGATTTCCCTTGCAAATTTTACGCAAGTCAGATTGTTTTTCGAAAAAAAATTAATACCAATTTAACAAGATATTCTGGTAAAAATTTAAGAAACTCGATCTGACATGATTCCGCCTCCCATTACGGTAAAACCTGAATACCAATAAGAAGAACTCAACCTCTGCAGTGTGGGATTTCGTCCTGATAACATCCCCCTTCGCTCCATGTATTCACAATAAACGCCTTCACATGGCTCGAACATTCCCCAACCTTGAACTGCGAAGTTTTTGGACTCTGCAACGGTATCTACAAAACTTTGCCCGAAATTATCATGTAAAAGTCTAGCAAACTAACTTAAAAGCAGAACCTACACTAAATTTTTCTTCTACAAAATAAAGCCAAGGGTAGAACTATGTAAAGTCAATCGATAAAACTGAAATCGAATTTCATGCAAATTAATCAGTTGAACTTAAAGGTATTTTGTTCGATGGTAGACTTATGAAAGCGATACTTTTTTTTTTACTAGCGTCAACAGCGTCTATTCTATCCGCATGGGACTTACAATTCTCGGAAAAACCACAATTCGTAACATACAAATTTCCAGATGACAGACTTCCGCGCCACCCATTCACACGCTTTCCCCATTCTGGAATCATGATTAGCTCACACTGCGTTTATACCTCCGGCAAAGTCCGAAAAGGAAGAGAATGCAAAGCATGGAAACCTTATGAATATGTCACAAGCGGCAAATTAGTTGCCATGATTCGAGAAAAAGGTTTTTTTAGTGAAGGAGATTCGCCTTACCAGATTGCTCTACTAGTCTGCAAAGAATCAGGTGGTGTGGTAGAAACAGAGGCTAACGAGTATAACCCAAATGGACGCGAAACCGAACTGGAAGACTTCTGCCATTTTAAAGATGGGACTATGACTTCATTTAATTTCATTTTATTATATATTTCTAAAAAAAGTCCGAACGTACGAACTGAAATGGAAAAAGTAAAACAAGAGAGAAAAAAATTACTCATTGAAAAAATAGGAAACCCGAACTAAATTCTTTCTCTCTTTGTCAATTCTTTAAGAAGCTAAAACATTTTCCTTCCCCACTCTATCTTGAATTTTTAATGCACCCTTATTTTCTGGCTCTAATAAAAGAATCTTTTTCACAAGTTTCGTTGTTCGCACATAATTCTTAGTATACGCATACATATCGGCGAGGTGAATGAGATTACGCACATTATGCGGCTCTCTGAGTTTAATTCGTTCTGCTAGTTCAATTGCTTCTTCAAACTCATGGTTCATCTTGAGACAAAAAGAGGCTTTAAACATAAGGTTAGAATCAAGTTCGTTTTTTTCTAAAAATTCTTTACAAACTTCAGAGGCATCTTTGTAAGAATGCTCTTTCATATAAGCTTTAATCAAATACTTCGCAACCTCAGACCGATCTTTGTTTTCCTCGTAGGAATTTTTTAAAATAGAAATTGCTTCTTTTATTTGGTGTTTACTTACAAGATTTCGCGCATTACGTAGAGTAACCTCTACTTTTTCAATTTCCTCCAAGTTAATTTCATTTCCGTCATCAGGATAACTAATCGATAGTAACGAAAAATCATCCATGAGTTCAAACTGATTCGTAATTAAATTAAAGATTGTATTCAAATCACCCTTAGCCTCTTCTACTCGTTTTAAAAACAGACTCTCATCTTCATTGATTACTCTTGTATCTTTTTGAACGTCACGCGATAGGACGAGGTCATCTTTTCCGTCTGATCCAATAATCAAAAAATCTCCAGGCATCATTTGAAAAGTAGAAATAAAAAGTTCGTTCTCTAGTCCACTAGTTCCTAGTTTACGAAAATTCATATCGTGTTCAATAAAATCAGCAACACCGTCCCGATAAAGAATTACCCACGGATGCTCTGCATTAATAAAATACACGAGCCCTGATCTTTCATCCACAAGCCCGAATACAAGTGAGATTAACATTGATCCATCAAAACTCTCAAATATTTTATGCATTTCTTTAAATGCTGACTTAATCCAAACCTCTGGTGGAATTTCCGAATGAGCAGAATAAGAAACAGTTCTTTGGATAATAGATTGAAACACTGCGCCTAATACGAGTACCCCACCGGCTCCCTGCATAGATTTTCCCATTGCGTCAGCATTTAAGAATGTAATATAATCTCGCCCTTTGAGTTTTATTTGGTGGGTAATACATATATCCCCCCCGATGTCATGCGATATGGTTCTAAACTTAAACTCTTTTTTTTGTTTGATAAAAAAATCTACTTTGACTTTAGAGCCTACCACTTTATTTACACCGAGAGGTTTCAACAAAAGTGTAGTTAAAAAATAATCGCCGTCTTGTTGGGTTTTTAATTTTTCAACCTGATTTAACGTTAGTTGCAATTCCTTTGTTCTTTCTTCGACTTTTTCTTCTAAATGTTCTGCGTAGTCTTCGAGTTTATTTTTAGATTCTTTAATGGACTGCACCATTGTGTTAAAGGAATTTGACAAAAATCCAATTTCGTCTTGCACTTTCACAGGAATTGTTATATCTAAATTTCCTTTTTTTACTTTTCGTAAACCTTCTAGAAGTGCATTGAGTGGATTAATTAGAGTACCCGATAGAAAAATAGGAGTTCCAACAACTACTAAAACAAGGGCAAAAATTAGAATATAAAGAACTTTTAATCCAACCACATGAATAAATTTTCTATAATCCAAATAGGAATACCCAAGTTCATAAACTTTATTTTTTTCAAAGTCGATATAGTGAAAAATTACATAATGGTTTGTCTGGTCTAAACTCTTTCGGTATTTTCGGTTCGTGCTTTCTTGGATTGGAAGTAAAAAATTTAAAACTTCTGTCTTTAAGGTTAATCCATCTTTATCGCTAGAATCAATATGTTTTTGGATTCCTTCTTTAAAAGGTAAAAAATCTCCTTTTTCTGTATTCAAAAATTCTTGGAGTTCTTGTTTGAATTTACTATCCGACATTTGCTGA